>JAUWYE010000009.1 GCA_030615965.1 Dehalococcoidia bacterium
CAAGTCTAGTTCCTACAGGTAGTCTGGGAGACAAATCTATTCGCTTTGTATCCACACGCCTACCCTCATCGCTAATTGAGTAAGCAAATACCATATCTCTAGCCTCCTTCTTCTTTTTTCTCCTTCCACAGGTCGTCATACCACTTGCGCTGCTCCTCGTCGCTGAACTGGACATAGCCGGCGGTAGTGGCAATGGAGGCGTGCCCCAGTTGTGATTGCAGCCGGATAAGGTCAGCATAGTTGCCTCCGGTAACTCTTACGCTATGGACAGCTAGGCTGTGCCTAAGATGATGAGGGTGTGGGTGCCTCCTCTTGGATACGAGGCGGTCACCAACCTCGGTTATGCCGATCCTCTCCGCCGCCTGTCTCACCACCAGGTAGGCCATCTGACGTGTGATGGGTATAACAAATTCAGACTTGTCTGTTCGCTTCTCCAGGTATTCCTTCACCATGGCCAGGGTCTCAGGGTCAATGTCTATACGCCGTGGTGGATTATCCTTCCTCTTGGCGTGCCTAATTATTAGGGCATTTTCATCCCACAGGATATTTGATACCCTCAAGCCTAGCACCGGGCTTCTATCCTTTCCTGGACGGACGAGCTCCGATATCCTCATCCCTGTCCGCCACAGTAGCCTTATCAGCACCCGGTCCCTGAGGTTGTCGCAGCTCTCAATCATGGCTTCGACCTGCTTCGGCATCAGAAACCCGCGGAGATCCTTCATTGCTCTGGCTTCTACTGGCATTGTAAATTTTACCAAGATTCTATAGTTTGATTTGTAACTATAGCTAGTATAGCTCAAATGCCAGCCTAAGCCAAGAGGGAAATGAAGGACGCTAAAGCCATAACTATGAAGAATGGCAAGCCAGCAACTCAGGGTGTATGCCCCGTATGTGGAACCAAGATGTTTAGGATAGGGAAGAGTTAAGACAGAGCAGCCGGTACTGTTTGACTCTTAGTATATTACTAATAGTCATATACTTGACGGGGGTCGGGGGTTCAAATCCCCGACCCCCTATAGTTTTATTGCATAAATTGTTGGCGAGCGGAAGAATTTTCTCCTGATAAAGTATTGACTTTTCTTTGTAGAAGGGTTATATTGTTGTATAAAGCAACAATGATTGACCTAAGTAATTTTGTGGGTGTTCCTGAAGCCGCCAAGCGATTAGGAATTCATGAGGAATCGCTCCGACGGCTTATTCGTATTGGGACGATACCAGCAACCAAAATAGGCGGACAGTGGTACATTGATAAAGAGCGACTTAATCTGTTTGCTGCAACTTATGACCGGAACACTGGCAAGAGGGTTCAAATAATCTAAATAAGTTAAAGGAGTGATGTATGGAAGTAAAGGAGATTCCTTTAGTAGAAATCCATGGCACCGCTTTCAACATCAGGGTAGACTCAGAGGGAATAAGTCAAGAACTCCTAGATAGTATTAGAGAGCATGGGGTCAAACAGCCTATACTTCTGAGGCAAAAAGATAGCTTTTATGAAATTGTGGCTGGAGCACGGCGCTTTGCGGCATGCCAAAAGCTTGGCTTATCAACCATCCCTTCAGTCATAGAAGCCGTAGATGACAAAACAGCCTTTGAAGTAGCTCTTACTGAAAACTTGCAACGAAAGACCCTATCGCCATTTGACGAAGCACAGGCGTTTCTTGCTTACCTTAATAACTATCAATGGGGGACTATTACAGAACTTGCGCGGAAAATAAGCAAATCCCCTTCATATATTGTTAATAGGCTAAAGCTTGTAGAACTCCCCGAGAAGGTAAGACAGCATATTTTTAGCGGCGAAAGATTTTCCGTTAGTCACGCCGACGAGGTGCTACGCTTAGCAGGTGAGCCCGAGAAGATGGAAGAGCTAGCAAGGGTTATTGTTGAAAATGGCTTGGATAGAGACAAGACACGAGAAGTAGTGGAACTGGTGAAGGACCATGACATCTCTATCAATAGAGCAGTTGAGACAGTTAAAGCAACAAGTGAATTACGGGAAAGGGCTCAGCTTGTCAGTGACCAAGCAAGGCGTAGCTTAATTGAAGCAGAGCCACACAAGGCCAAAAGAATAGTAGAGATAGCTGATGAAGGGCTTAGGGGTGTAGCCAAGAGACTAGAACTATTCCCAGAACGAAGCCAGAAAATGGAGCCTAAGTTTGAGCAACTTGCTATGTGGGAAGAGCGGGGAGTTATTCCATATACAATCTGGGATTTTGCTTATCGAGACGGTTACGCAGGTGACAAAGACTTTCACGGCAACTGCTCTCCTCAGATAGTAGAACAATGTATCTGGCGGTTTACTGAAGAAGAGGAGCTGGTAGTTGACCCTATGGCGGGCTCAGGGACAGCTCTGGATGTATGTAGGAGATTTAATCGAAGATGCATAGCCTATGATATCAATCCAGCTCGCTCAGATATTGAGGAAATTGACTCCCGCAAAATGCCATTGGATTCAGATACCGTTGATATGATTTTTATTCATCCCCCGTATTGGAACCTAGTCAGTTATACAACAAACAATGACGGCAAGCCCGGCGACCTATCTAGGGCTCCTTCATTACAGGCGTATTTACAGATGCTTGGAGAGGTTTTCACCGAATGCCGAAGAGTATTAAGGCCAGGCAAGCATCTGTGTGTGCTGATCGGCGACCTTGTTAGAGACGGACAATTCATACCTCTATGCCGTGGGGTGAGTAACCTAGCTGAGGAGCTTAATTTCATAGACTGTGGCTACGCTATTAAGCTAGCTCACGGAGAGGTCAGTCGGAAGAAGAGCGGAGTTATTGTTGCAGAGCTGGCTTATACTAACAACCTGAAAATCAGCCATGACCTGGTGCTATTCCTGAAAAAAGGAGAATCATAGATTGGTTACTTTTCAGCCTGATCCTGAGTATTGGAAGAGAATATATGGAGACCTGTGGGAGACGGCGGCAGCCGCCGTCAGATCTCTGCATGAAAAAGTGATTGAGAGATATCCTGAGTTAGAGGACCAAGTAGATTTTGGGTTGGGAGCCACCACTGGAAAGAAGGTTAGGATCCCACCTGGGCAAAAGCATGAGGCAGACATATCCTACTACTGGGACTATAAACTCCTCTGCCACATACAAGTCTCCGCTCCTCAGAGGGGAAGAGTGCCACCGGGGGATATCTGGATTCTTGAAGGGAAGTATAAGCTGGCGGTGGACAAAGAAGCAGCAGGTGAAAAGACGTGGTTCTATATGGAGTATCCTTTGACGGGGAAGACTTACGCCCTTGACGTGCCAATGATAAGACCTTTCGAAAAGAATGTGGATACAAAGTATCTTAAGACGGATAGGTCAGGTCGCTGGGTGCCTGAACGATACATCGAGATACCACCAAACAAAGCATCTAGCGGTGAAGCTTTTCTCGACTGGATTGGTCAGGAATTGGATTTAAGAAAAGGTAAGTCTGGGGTATAAAATAGGGTAGGAGAACATTCCCCTTTAATCTACCGTGCTTCAGGTTCTAAAACTCTACTCCTTGATGGTGCCATTCTAACATCTGTAATAGCTAGTGTCACACAAGCCGCTAGAAAGTGCAATGGAAGTCTTACCGAGGATAAACGGGGTATAACCTTGGTCGAAGGATTGATCAACAAACCATTCTTGAGTGTGATATGATATGAGGAGTTGTGAGAGCTCAGTCCCTTGTTGTCAAATAGAAGTTCGGGAACTGTCTCCCTCATGTAGCCACGAAAGGCGCGTAGATGGCAAAGGTGATACGTTCTGACCGATTGCCCGCGAAAGCAAGCGACAGACAACTAATGCTCAGGGCGATAGATCTTGCGCGAAAGTGCAGGAGCGAACCAGGCAAGATCTCTCCAAAAGTCGGAGCGGTCATTGCCCGTGATGGCAGGGTACTTGGGCAAGCTTTCCGCGGGGAGTTGGCTCCCGGAGAGCATGCGGAATTCGCGCTTCTTGAAAGAAAACTAGCAGAAGAGACTTTGACAGGCGCAACGCTCTTTACGACTTTAGAACCGTGTACGTCGCGAAACTACCCTAAAATAGCTTGTGCTGACCGTATAATCGAGAGGCGGATCAAGCGAGTATTCATCGGTATTCTGGACCCCAACAATCGAATTCGCGGCCGTGGCGAGTTGCGGCTTCGTGCGGCCGGAATCGAGATCGTCCGGTTTGATCCCGACCTGATGTCAGAAATCGAGGAACTGAATCGTGACTTTATAAGGGAGCACGACACTAGCTTTAGACGACGACGGACGAAAGCTCAGACTACTGATCCCGTCAAACCGGGTGAGGTGGGACCTAACGGCCATAGAATCGGCTACACCAAGAACGGCGACAAAGTGGAATGGATTCCCGATGAGGAAAATCCGGGCAAGGAATGGCCGCTCTTATTGCGACGTAACGACAAATACATCTTGAAGACCTACAACGAATTCTGGGACAAGGTTTGGTGGAATAGGCACCAAGTCTGGCTCGAGAAGATCAAGAGTGGCGAGCAACCGCTAACGGAGGAGCAGAAGCCCATCCTGAAGAAGGCGATGCAGGCTGCTAAGAGAATTGAAAAGAAATACGGCAGGGAGAATCTGGGCTGGGATGACATCGAGTGGGGTCTGCTGAGCGGTAGAATGTCTGCACTCGCATGGGTCATGGGGGCGGAATGGGATGGATCCCTCGACACGTGAAGCGGTAACGGTACCGAACCTGTGTGTTGAGCATATAGTGAGCATGTCATGAAAGTAGAAGATGTTCGAAAGTTGCTTGCAGAAGCGGTGGATGACGAGGAACCTGTGCTCATCCCCACGTCCGTTCTTGCGAAGCTGAAGCTCGACGACATCCCGGAGGGCGTTTCCTTTCAGATTGGTATGCTGAAGGACCGCATCATTCATCTCGACTGGGAGGGTCGCCTTTACAGACGAGGCGCAACCCTTGAGGCCGAGGCAGAGCACATCTGGACTCGCAAGTACTGGTACGCTCCTCTCGGACTTGAGCAGTATATGGACCTCGTGCGACGAGCTGTCGAAACTCGGCATCGCCTTCGGGAGGATGTGGAGCTCAGTCACTGGGATGATGACGGGGCATACATTCATCTCCTCTACGTAATCAAGACTGGCGAAGCCAATCCCGCAAAGGCCTTCGAAGTCACTCGCAAGATTTCCAGCGAACTCGAACAGGCAGCCCACCGCGCAGCCGATGAGGTCGGTAAGCGGATCGCGGAGGTCGCATCTCGCCTTTCGGGCTGGGGGTCCGAGCCTTTAGATGCCTTGGTCGAGAAGGTCGACACGGCCACTGCAAACGATGACAAGGGACGGAGTCTTGAGGAACTCGCCAGCCGACTGTTCGAACAGATTTCTGGTTTCAGTGTGACGGGTCGGCTTCGGACAGCGACCGAAGAGGTCGATATCTCCATCCTCAATGACAGCACCGAGCCTCGTCTCCGCCGCGAATCGGCTCTCTTGTTGGTGGAGTGTAAGAACTGGAACTCCAAGTGCAGCAAAGACGAGTTCGTCATCTTTCGCGAGAAGCTCGAGAACAGAAATCGCCGAAGCTCGTTGGGCTTCTTAATCTCCTGGAATGGGTTCACGAGCACGGTCACCAAAGAGATGCTGCGCGGAAGCAGAGAGGAGACACTGATCGTGCCCGTCACGGGGGAGGAAATCCGTGCAGCCGTGCGAAATGGTGATTTCCTGGAGGAGCTTGTAGCATGCTGGGACAGAGCGGTCACCCTATGACACTGCTAGTATCTTAGACAAGCCCTTTACTCGATTAGACCTTCCCTAGGATTGGCTGGGGCCGGTGGTTAGTGAGGGGCATAGCGTCCTTTCTCTTAACAATTTACTTCGCCCTTCGTGCTTCTTCAGAGGTCACAATCTACTTATTCGTTACCTCGTGATTCAGAACCACCAGAGCCAAAGGTTGTCCGTCAATGTTCTAAAAAGTCAGTCCCACTGTTGAGTTCAGTCAGGCAGACTGGGCTTGCCACTCGCACCCTTCGTTGACACCACTTCCGGCATCTTGTACTCTAAGTGTTGAAATGTACGCGTATTACAAAAGATCGCTATTGAGCATGTGCAGCCTTCTCCGTGAAGTGCAGCTTGATCCAATGGGCGAAAAGCACAAGTGCCTGTTGCTGCAGGAGCAAGTCCTGGCCACTCTGATGCGCATTGAGAACAACATACGCAGACACCGAAGCGAACTCAAAGAAATCCGCAGATACCTGAGCAAAGGCAGAGAGATCTCAATTGATAAAATTGAAGCTAGGCGAGCAAAGGAAGCAATCGAATGGCATAGCAGCAGAATCAAAGAATATCAACTTCTTCTGATTACGTTTCGGAGCATCATCGACGGTCTTGCCTTCACTTATCTGGACAAATGGGACGTTAAGCAGTTCGCGTTCAAAGAGTGCTCGGGTTTCATCTCCGAAAAGTCAGGACTGAAGTTCGAGCTCAAGATTCTCCGCTTGGCGTTTTCATTAGACAATGTTGCCTTGCTGAATGACCTAACCAATTGCCTGCGGCATGGGGATGTAACTATTCTGTCGAAAGGCAGGCGACTGTTCGTGGAGGCCAAGTCAGGTCGCCGAAAGGACGCGAGGGCTAACAGACAAGAATCCAAGTTGAAGGATATTGTGCTCTACCTCAATTCTGGCAAGTCCGACAGGTTCCATGCTGTCGGAGGCCAAGAGGGTGAGTTCATTCGTATGCCGATCCATGGTCCCGAGTTGAATCACATGGATGATTTAAACGCCGTGATCGCATCGGCACGTCGCAGCCCAGAACAATATAGTTTAGTCGAGGTAGAGCGAGGTCTGCATTACTTGGCCACCTACGTTGCTGATCCGAAAGCGCTACGCACTTTGAGTGGCAGGCCACCGGGATCGCTTATCATCTCGTCAATAAACCAATTGAAGTATAATGGAATGGGATACTATCCCTTCTCGCTTTCAATACGCGATCCGGGGGACTGGTATGATTTTTGCTCGGGCAAGCTCATGCTGGTTGTTGCCGTTGAAACGAAAGCTATCGAAGATAAGCTCTCTAGCCACGGGATATCGGTCAACATAACAGGAGACTGGGGAAGTTACCCGGTCACACTAACTAGCAAGGGCTCAGGTGAGGAGCCCGCCGAAAGCTTGGTTGGAGGCCACTTCTTCGGCAGGTTATTCTATGAATTTCTCAGCCTCGACTGGATGTTAGAAGAGTTAGTCTACCGCCGCGACCATCAGCTTGATTGACCTCCGGCCCAGCTAGTCCATTCTCTGTCGAGGGAGCTTTTTAGGGGTTAGATTCATTTGTGTAGCAAGCGAGTATTGGGATATCCCTACTTTATTTGTCATACCCACGATAACAAAGTGAGTTTTTGTGAAATTTACAAAGGCTACTTGTAATATATAGACGGGAAGGTCAATCTTTACTTGGAAAATTTTCCTGCAATACCTATTCCAGGGTATCCTTTATTATATTGTTGCTGAGACCATATCTCATATTTGCATAAGTGCATTGCGCAGAAATCGGCTCCTAGTGAAGATCTATTACTAAATTGATCCCAAAAACCAACAGGGTTAAAATTATTTGGATTTGCATTATATGGTCTTATAAATACAATACCAAGAGAGTATTTTGCACCTTCATATGGACGTACCTTTTCGACGTCATGAACTGCGTCCTCTAAAATTGGTTTAATCAATTCGGCTACTCTTTTGCTATTCCAGCTTAATTCTTTAAACTTTGCTTCGATACTTATATCTAATGAATTATCTTCGCTGTATAGCCATAGATCAGCTCTACCAGGTTTAGACTGTCCGCCTTGATTCTTTTGTAATGCATACTCCTCAAGAACCACAAATCCCATCTTAGAAGCTGCAACGGCTAATAACCCGATATTAGTCCGTTCTCCGTATACATATGGGAGGTCTTCAATAGTCATGACTTTTTCAAAGTCTCTTAGTGTCTGATCCCACTTCTCGATCAGATTTTTAATCAATTGGGGTCGTCGCATATCCATAGCGAAGTACTTCACGACTGAACCTCCTCATATGAAAAAAGATTAGCCATCATTTCATCCATACTCTGATTTCATCACTGCATGAAGTGCGCGGCTTCTTCCATGACTCAAGCCTCCGTCGTAGCCGTTTCATCCTGGCCCCAGACGCGGGCAATGGTGGCCTGGATCTTCATCTCGAAGCGGGTTATCAATTCACGGTTGGTGGCGACCAGCGCCTACTCATCTCAAATCCCTGTTAGCTGGATTGCCATGTCGAAATTCATTTTATGGAGCACCTTGCGCATGCGGCTCAAATCGTCATCATCGACATGGGATACGTCCAGGATAAACTCTCTTGTCGTGGTGTTCAGTTTCACTACGTCTCCGGAGCGCTCTACCCCAAGTAGTAATTCGTTCTCGTCTTCGTCTTTCTCCCAAGAAACGGTGACGCCCTGCTCATCAGGATCGAGGATAAACTCATACTTCGGCGTGCGTAGCAGGGTCAGGCTTAGGATGTCTCCAGGAAAATCACCGGCGGCAACGGCAAACGACACGATGAGGTCATCCCCTCGTTCGGTTGTTATGAAGTTAACCCTGTGCATTCCGGAATCATTCCTTTTTCTCGCCTCGGCATTTGGTAAAGGTCTGATTCAAGGGTACATCGGCAGTTCTTGCCTGTCAAGGCAAATAGCCTGGTCTAAGTCGATTGCACGATTGTCAGTTTTGTGCAATTAGGCGACAAAACCAATCTGAAGTTTGATTGCGTCCTTACACAATAATCGGGCACTCTCTAAGATGCATGCCGAGCTTCGCATACTTTGGCAAGAATGTCAGAAATAAATTTCATCCTATCCGTATCTCTTACATCTACATCCCAAAAGGCATTCGGCTCATCCCACCATCCGTTTTCAGTTTGGCGGTTAGATGTATTGGTAACCGCTGCTTTGTCAGACCAATTCCGATTGGTCTCTATTGCCACTACGACTCCAGATTTGGTAATATGGGCATACCCGAAAACCTTTGGGCCATGGAAAGCACACTGCCTTGTCTTAGTATGCTTGATGTATACTTCGGATTGTCTCCTTTTGCTCACTTCACTTGCCAACCAGTATACGGCTTTAAGCTTAACCCATCTCTCACCGAAAATTCGCTCCATTGTTATTTCGTAAGCGTTTGATATGCCAGGTAACTGAACAACTACTTTATCCGGTGCTTCGACATCGCCATTCTCTATTGTCTCTAAATAGTTGGGTGAAACATCCAGTCTATCGGCGAAATCTCGGACTGACATCTTTTGTTCTTCTTGAAGGTGACGAATGTAGCTTCCCTCTTTTTGTAGTCTCGATTTATCATTATCTGTCAAGACGCACCTCCCTAAGTCGGATTGAATATACCCTCTTCGATAATTGGCTTTGTCAACGCTACCATTATAATTCCATTATTAGATTCTACAAAATGACAAAGCACCGAATGTATCTCTGATACCTGCGATCAGATAGGGAAAGCACCGATTGAACGAAACACTAAATTGTGCATTCAACCACAAATGAGATATGATTATTTACGTACATGTCTGCGATTGAGCGATTGGCGATTGACATACTGGACCAGCGAGAGTTACAGCTGGCTGACCGGCTGGCACTCTTGTTGGACGACGACAGGTGGGATTCAGGCTCTCTAATCGAGGATATTATTCCCATCTACTGGGAGCAAGTTGGAGACAGGCTGCGCAACCTATCTCCAGGCATTATCTATCGACCTCTCTACTATGTTCATATGTTTGGCTCCCTAGCGAACTTCAGGGATAAGACTAGGGCATTCATGGAATCCATAAGCGGCCATCTGGAGGGCTGCTTGTTATCTCTGACACCTTCTCCACCTGAATATGGGTCGCCTCCAAGACCTTTCGGTCGCTTGGTAAAGCGACTCAAAAGTGCCGGAGTCCTTTCAGACGAATTGGCTGGTCAATTATGGAGATTCAACGAATCCATTAACGTGTCGTCGAAGCACTTCGATGCTTATATGCCCACCAATTGGCTGGATGAAAGAACGTTCAGCGTTAAGGAGACCACGTATGCATTCCTGCTCATGCGCAAATTATCTATACAGCTGTTTGCACTCTTGAAAGCCAGTGGCGTGGCTCTACCTCAAAGTTGGCCCGATTTCAAAACCGAATGGCTGACGTGGTCTCGCGAAATCAATGATAATCCCCAACTACAATGAATTAAAGACTAGCCCACAATTCGTTGCGAGTCCTCTACAGGACGCTAAAAAGTGTTGTGAAATGCACGCAATCAAGTATAGTAACTTAGAAGATGGGGCATCGAGACATGTTGACCCACAAGGGAGGCACTCTAAAGTTTGGGATTTATTTCGCAATATATTTGCCATTGGGATTTGCCAGCGTTTTGGAGCATTTATTGAGTCGCTTATTCGGATATTGAAGGTTGAGGCAGTTCCTTCCATTCCTGAGCCCATGTGCAGACAGGGCATTTCTTTATGTGATCGAAAGGTTGGTGTATAGCAAATATTGCCTGACAACCGCCATTGCTACATTGTAAGTATTGAGTTCCTGGTATATTAATATCACCGCTGCGTGGGCGGCGAGAGCCATAAACGGTAACTAGTGCTTGCATCCAACTATGATGTTCTGGATCCCGATGCGCAGGATCACCAACATTTATTCTAAGATAGTGATCGACAAATGGAACCGGAAAATCTACCGGTGTAAACCAATCCTCCATAACCCAAATGGGAATATTCATACCTTTGGCAAGGCCAACTTCGCTTGACACCCAGTTACTAGTATGTCGACTCATTAATACGTTTCTTCCAAGCAGGACGAATAAGACACTGCATTCTTGCATAATCGTAACAATCTCTTCGTTAGCTGTCCTACCAAGAGCCGAGAAGTTGAACTCGAATTCTCTCGCACGTACACCTGCGTTGGCACAAACCTCGTTGACAAAAACTACTAAATCGTGGTCATGTCTACTGTGGCAAACAAAAATATCAGCCATATAATCCTCCCTTCTAGAAGTCGGCCCCAGGAGCACCGGCGGTGCCTATAGGAGACGAATCCAGCAGAGAAACACGGGTTACGAGGACTTTTCGACCTGTTTAAGCATTTCTTCAGCCTCTTTCGCCTCCGCCGATAGTCCCATCGCCAGCAACAATTCCCGTATTTGATGCAAGTTTTGTTGAGTACTAGGTGGCCGAGTTTCTAACCGAGCCTTGTCTTTCAATTTCGGTTCTTCGAGCACGCGTCTATAGGCCTGAAGGTCCTCTAGAGCCCATTTTCTCTTTTCCTCTTGGTCATCTGTCAGAAGACAGAAATCATTGTACAACGCAACCAATATGTTAGTGAAGGTGACGACTTCCGTCGGGGGAGGCGGCGTTATACGCATCCAGGCGGTAATTCCAGCTTTGTAGCCATCCCTTGCTTTGGTAAAGTACTCCTTTCTATTTTCTTCCCTATCCGACATCTTCATTAGCTCGCTATACGGCCAAGCCAAGTTGCGACAGTTCTGGGCATACCCCCTTCGGTTACCTATTTTTCTCCTAGCCTCTACGGCTGCCCTAGCATGTTCGATAGCTTCTAGGAACTTAGCTTTGGCCTGATCCACTTGCCCTGCCGCCAAAAGACGCCGACCCTCCTGTGTTAAAGCCATACTAAACGCGTTCTCTGATTCCGCAATGCCGTCCACGTCCCCCAATTTGCTCTTTATACGGATGCTACTTTCAAAGAATCTCCTCGCCTCATCATACTTGCTCTTGCTGTACAAGGATAATCCGTAAATATTCAGGCAGCGGGCATATTCCAAGTCCGCTTCTCTTTCTAACTCCGTCGTGGATGACTCGAATTCTTTGATCGCTTCGGCCGCCTTTTGGTGTGCCTCATCCAGCCACCTCCCTCCTCGTCTCCGCAGAACATTAGCGATACTTGTCTTTATACTTGCCCTTATCCTCCCGGCATCTAACGAATCCACGCACTGTTGATAAAGCTGGATGGCCTTTTCGGATGCTTCTGGGGTTGCGTCTTTGTAGTATATGTCAGCTAATCTATGTTGCACTGTCATTTGTTCGGCTGAAGGTGCTCTAGCAGCTTTCTGGCAAAACTCGACCGCCTTGTCCCATCTAAGTCCCTCTTCAAACAACCGTGAAACAAATAAATGGCGTCTCCATGCCGGGGTTCGTCTGGCCCACCTATCAAGCGACAACATTTCGTGCGACATCCGGCAAGTAGGTACGTCAAATGCGATGCCGAGATCAGCGCAAAGCCTTGTTTCCAAAAGCTTGCCCAAATTACCTTTAAACTTATAGCTCTCCCCCCTCATTGACAGAAGGTGATTTATGTTTATTAATCCTATATCCCTTTCTTGCTCTAGCGGCTTGCTCTCTTCCTGTTCCAATTCCCAACGTGGCCTATAATCTTCCATGAGGGAGGCAACAAGAGGCCCGGAGTCATATTCACACCAATAGCTACTTTTTTCACTTCTGTTCGCAGTGAAAGCAGGGAATACGCTGAAATCGTCCCTACAAGAGTATCCCAGGAACCAAAAGTCGAAGTTTTTATGAAAGTACTCTAGGACCTTTCGTCGTGGCTCGAACAAACCTTTTCCGACTTGACGGAGAGCGAACTGGATACTGTCGTACTTATGTTCTGGGTCATCTGCATCGATGCTGCCGTGCAACTTGAAAATGCACGGTTTCAGCCTTTCGCCAGCCTCAATACGGGCAACATAGCTTTTGAAATCTTCGTCATTGGTTCGACCGAAACAGATAAAAAAATCCTGCCCAGAAGTTAGACCTATCCGACGACAAGCCTTTTCTATAAGGTCATCCACGTTAGTAGTTAGTATAAAGCCTCCACGCCTGAGGATCTCAGCTAAAAGAAAATGGTAAGGGTTGGGTGCGCCACCCTCAAGTACTTCCATGGAGAGTAGTACCTCCGGACCCAATTCATCGATTCCTATCTGATACACGACCTCAGGCCTGAGGCTCTTACTCAGAAATGTCACATCATCTGCGCCGACTTCACCCTGGGATATCATTGTTATGAGTCTTTCGCTGACGCCCTGAAAAATGGGCAATCCAGACGGAGCAGAAATACCAGCTCCGACAAAGAAGACACTGTTGTTTTCGAGAGCCTCCACGAGTTTCTCCTTAAGGAAGGTATATGCTCCATCTGCCATCCTAGCGTCTCCCCTTTTGCTTATTTCGTGTAACCGCATGACACAGTCACGTAACCTGCCAAGAGAAAGCATAGCACCACCAGCCATCAAGTAACAAGACCTTTTTCATTTTTTAGAATCTCCGCAGGCTAACCGATGAATCGGCTAACGATTCAGCCTCTTTTTGTCCTTGTAGGTTACCGGGAAGATGTGAATTAACAAACGTCAGTCTTGTGCAGCGATAACTGGCCCATCACACAGGGCACTCCATCCTGCAGTCACGCCTATCTAGGTTAGCTTATTGGCCACACACAGCAAAAGGCCTCTTTATGTATAACGTCTTATTATGTAGTATAATGCTGATAAGTCAAGCTCAAGCGACGGGAGCGTGTTGTGGAACAAGCACATCTTAAGTTGTTTGCTCAATATATACGCACCATTGAAAAGGAACTAGCTACCGGCAACGCAACCGAGCACACCCACCGCCCGGCTCTTAAAACGTTAGTAGAAGGCCTAGCAAAGGGCCTCGTTGCCACCAACGAGCCCCAACGAACTGAATGCGGTGCTCCCGACTTCCTGGTTACCAAAGGGGCCTTTCAGGTTGGCTATATGGAGGCTAAAGATGTCGGTAAGAGCCTTGGCGAAGCCGAAAAGTCAGAGCAGTTAAAGCGATATCTCGGCTCCCTTCCAAATATCATCCTCACTGATTACCTTGAGTTCCGCTGGTATGTGGATGGTGAACTCCGCTGCCCATCAGCACGTTTGGGTACACCAACAAAGGATGGCAAAATCAAGCGCGACAAGGCTGGAGTCCAGGCCGTAGCTGAGCTTCTGAATGAGTTTCTGGTTCATAAGGCTGAGGCTGTAGGCACGCCGAGAGAAGTGGCCAAACGGATGGCACGCTTGGCCCACAGGCTCCGTGACCTGGTTACTACCGCTTTCCAGAAAGAGCTAAACCTGCCGTCGCTGAGCAACCTTTACAAGGCATTCTGCGACACCCTGGTGCCCGACCTCACAACTGAGCAGTTCGCCGATATGTATGCCCAGACTATTGCTTACGGTCTATTCGCTGCTCGATGTAACAGCCCCGATGGTACAACGTTCACACGCCAGTATGCCAGGGATCTGGTGCCGAAAACCAATCCCTTTCTCCGTAACATCTTTGACCATATTGCCGGGGCTGGACTACCGGAGATACTTGCTCCTGAGGTCGATGACCTGACACAGTTACTGGCACAGGCTGACATGTCTTCCGTCTTGAAGGACTTTGGTAGGCGCACGGCAAAGGAAGATCCTGTGGTGCACTTCTATGAAACCTTCCTCGCTGAGTATGACCCCACAGTCCGGGAGATGCGTGGCGTCTACTACACTCCTGAGCCGGTGGTCTCTTACATTGTGCGCTCTATTGACCACCTGCTGAAGACCCGGTTTAACAAGCCCCAGGGACTGGTAGACGATAAAACACTGATTCTTGACCCGGCAGTGGGCACGGCCACCTTCCTTTACATGGTAATCAATGGGATCCACGAAGCCATGGTAAAGCAGGGGCAGAAGGGCATGTGGAACGACTATGTGGCTGACAAACTTCTGCCGCGCATCTTCGGCTTTGAATTGCTGATGGCGCCCTATGTCGTTGCCCACCTCAAGCTGGGTCTTTTACTCCAAGAAACGGGCTACCAGTTCAAGAGTGACCAGCGCCTGGGCATTTACCTCACCAACACGCTTGAAGAGGCTATTAAGCACTCAGAGGTTCTCTTTGCCCAGTGGATAAGCGAGGAAGCCAACGCTGCTGCCCAAATCAAGAAGGAAAAGCCAATCATGGTTGTACTGGGAAATCCGCCGTATTCAGTGAGTTCGGTTAACAAAAGTGAATACATTGAAAAACTTATGGAAAGGTATAAGACTGCAGTTCGATCTGAACGTAATATCCAACCTCTTTCAGACGATTACATTAAATTTATTCGATTCGCTCATGACCGGATCGAACGTACTGGGTATGGCATTATCGGCATGATTACAAATCATACTTATCTCTCAGGCTTGATCCACCGTGGTATGCGTGAGGAATTGATCAAATCTTTCTCCAGCATCTATACGCTTAATCTACATGGCAGTTCGTTAATTGGTGAGAAAACTCCGAGCGGAGGTAAGGACGAGAACGTTTTCGATATTATGCAGGGTGTAGCCATAGTCCTTTACATTAAAGAGCCAGTCACCACTGGATTAGCGAAGGTATACCATGCCGATGTATGGGGAACGCGAGAGGAGAAGTATAAGCTGCTTCTCGAGGCTGATGTTACTTCGACGACATGGGTGGAACTGCAAGTTGAAGGGCCAAATTACTTCTTTGTTCCTAGAAAAGTTGAGCATCTGCAAGAATATCAAAATGCATGGAGTTTAGGAGATATCTTCACCCAAAAGGCAACAGGTTTTGTAACTGGAGTCGACCATTGGCTAATTGCCTTCGATCGCCAAAAAGTAGCCGACGTCATCAGTAGCCTAGCAAGTCAAAAAATTTCAGACGAAGAAATAGAAGACCGTTTTGGTATTCATGATGTCAGTGGTTGGCCTGTGTCACAAAGGCGGAAGTCTCTGGTATCGGAAGGATTTGATGAAAGTAAGGTAAGGCTAGTTAGTTATCGCCCCTTTGACAACCGGTTTTGCTACTACCATAGCTTCCTGCAACGAGCGCGCGAAGAATTGATGGTTCATCTGCTTCGGGATAATGTAGCTCTGCTGAGCACTCGAATGATTAAGGGTGAGGTACCCAATCATTTCTTTGTTTCAGATAGCCCTGTAGAGAAAATATTTCTGTCCCCCAAAACATCAAACAACGCCTTCGTTTTTCCGCTATATCTTTACCCTGCTGAAGGTGAAATGCAGTTTGAGGAAGGGCGCCGCCCTAACCTTAACCCCGAGTTCATCAAAGCCGTCTCAGATAAGCTGGTGCTGAAGTTTGTTTCAGATGCCAAAGGTGATCCTACCGAAAGTTTCGGGCCGGAAGATGTCTTCAATTATGCCTATGCTGTATTCCATTCGCCCACCTACCGTAGCCGTTATGCAGAGTTCCTCAGGATAGACTTCCCACGCCTGCCACTTACTTCGGACAAGGGACTTTTCAAGACGTTGGCGGAGAAGGGTGGTGAGTTGGTCTCGTTGCACCTGATGGAAACACCTGTACTTGAGCAGCAGCGCACCCAGGTAAAGTTCGACGTATCCGGCTCCAACATTGCGGAAAAGGTCACCTACAATGAGACCCACGGGCGGGTATACATTAACAAGGAGCAGTACTTTGAAGGAGTTCCGTCAGAAGTGTGGAACTTCCACATCGGTGGTTACCAGGTCTGCCAGAAGTGGCTTAAGGACCGCAAAGGTAGAACACTCACTTATGATGAACGAGTCCATTACCAGAAAATCGTCATAGCTATAAAAGAGACAATCCGGCTGATGGAAGAAATAGAGCAGGTAATACCGTCCTGGCCGATTGAGTAATAACAGTTGAGTTGAGGTTTACCGATAATATATGGCGGTAGAGATAAGGGTGTTTAACATAAAGGCATTGCCATATACCGCGCGCTTTGGGCTGGGCTCTACTGCGCCGGTGAAACGATGGGCTAGATTTGTACTGACAGACAAAGGTGACCTCTACTGGACTCGGGCAATTCATGTACGTAAAGATGTAGATAGCAGCAATATTCACATCTCCATTCACGAGAGCGGTGAAATATTCTCCTCACGGTATGGGGTACGAGAAGGGGTGCTGAGTAAGGAGGCCTCACGTCTTGTTGGCAGCATGGGCAGCCCATTTCGAGAGATAACAAGTCCGCATCAGGTGGAATATGGAAACGAACTTCTTGAACGCGGCTATCTTTACGTTGGTCTACCCACATTGACCGAGAAAAACAAAAAGACAGATACTCAGAATGACTTCGTTGCCTGCCTTGATGAGCTACTGGTCAACTCAAGACTGTATTACTCCCTCGACCTTGTACCCTGGACAGGCGAAGATGAGATAACTGCCTACCTGATGACCAAACGGAATCAGGTTTTTGCTGAGAATGACCCGCGCTGCCATGTGTTCATCTTTTGCTGGGAAAGCGTCTCAGCCGTCGTCACGATGAGGTTCACAGATGGGGAAGATCCTATCGATATGCAACGGATAGCCGAAGCTGACATGCACGCCCATCCTCTTAAAAGACTGTTCCACCCCTAGACTCTCAGCCTATCGGAATCAGCCCAGCTAATGGTGAGCCCTCGTAACTCGTTGTCCCCGCAACAGAATAAAAAGGACGGTTCCAACTAAGGTAGGATAAACACCACATAAGCCCAGGCTTGCTGGCTATCTGGGATTGAGGTCACATTACGTCAAGTTGTTAGCTTTGACATCTAATGTTTCATTTTTGGTAATTGCTTGACACTATTACGTTTTCACCTCCACAATTCCAGCAGCGTCTTTAGATAACGCATAACTGGTCCGCGTCTCAAATGCTGATGAGCAAACTGATTTCGATAACTACGAAGACAGCCATAACAACTATCATTCTCACCACAACCACAACCTCCATTAACTCTTGCTAGTGCGGCTTCCAAACAATCACGGAGTTTACCTTTATCTTCAAGGCTAGCAACAAGTCCGGCTCCTCCCGGCACATTGTCGTAGAGGATAATAGGGGGAATGGCACGATCGCTACTATAGGCTACCGTTGTGCTCAAGTCGGTGACAGGAACTTCCAGAACCTCAGCAGCTCCCTCTGCAAGTGCGTAGGCAAGAGAATATGCGAACCATATACCATCGACATTATCTTGTTTTAGCCCAAGAAGGAATTGAATCTGGAGAACATCGGTTACAAACTCGTGTCCGAGAGAGACCTGCTCAATAGTTCCAGAACATTTTTCCCCGTACGGGGTTTCGTGTTGATTCTTACGCTCACGAAAACCAGCTCCGCACTGATCACAGATGTAAAAGCCATTACCTCTCCGGCCTTCACAAAGCACAACCATAGACCCAGGTGAAGCCTTCGTGAGTCGAATGACCTCGAAATTAAGGTCACCAGGGTCTGGTTCAGTTAAATTTACGAAGTATGGCCGAGTGCTGAAAACCCGGGTTGATCGTCCCTTTGGCTCTCTCGGCTTATCGCGATCTGTTACGAAACCAAACTGTGGAACAAGATAATGTCCATCTATAGCGGAACTGCAGCACCGTTTTGAAGGTGCTATCTGCTCTGGGCTCCAAGAAATAAACAAGTTATGCTTAGCGCACCTCCGGTAAAATTTACGAAGCCACTCTTTCCCCGCTACCTTTTTAACTCCATATGATGTCCACTCTTTCTTGTTGGCAACAAGCTTGCTCGTGGGAGCAAATTCTGCTATGGCAATAGAAAGGTCTCTTTGAAGAAGAACCTCAAAAGATTCGGAGGTCTGCTGTGTCCTGTGAGTGTCTAACTCCACTATATCCACCGGGAAACCATATTTTGGGATTATTGCTTTCCGCGATAGAAAAGACAGGGTGTCTTCCCCTTTAATGGTTTCTGCTCTTCGGCTTGCCCATTCAGCCTTGCGATAGTCTCTTCTTGAAACGGAAGCGCTTTCGAGGTCCTTCACAGCTCGAAAATCGCTCGAAACCTCTGCTTCGGCGAGCGCAAAACGACTGCCTTCTCTTACTATTCGTTGGATCCACCCTCCATCGCTTATTCCAACCTTACTTGCCACTGCAAGCGGAACAATGTTCCTCAATGACTCTTCCATTTCGGTCCTACTCCGCTGCAAAAAGTCAAAGAAATTGCTAACCGCACAAGGATGTTCTAGATCCCCAAATAATTTCTCCACGCTCTGGAATCGACCTGGAAATTCTCTGAAAAAGCAGGACAGTGCCATGGCAACAATATGGCGGATAATAATCTTCTCATTCATTAACCTGATGACTGGTGGCCGAATCGTTCCTTTGAGGATCCGACTATCCGGTTCAGCGAAGTGGTATAAGTCGTGAGGATTGCGACGACAAAAAGTAATAGCGAACCCAGGAAAGCCGCTTCGGCGTCCTGCTCGCCCTACACGCTGAGCGTAGTTGAACGCTTCTGGTGGAACGTTACGTAAAAAGATAATATCTAAATCACCAAGGTCAACACCTAACTCAAAAGTCGTGGACGAACTGAGGACATGTATCTTGCCTGCTTTGAATTCCCTCTGAAACTCCCTTGCTATCTCCTTGTCAATCTGCGCGGTGTGTTCTTCCACCCTCATCACACCCGGCAAGTCATCTTCGTAAAGTAAACGATAATGGTTTGCTTCCAATTCCTTCGCTAGAATCTCTTTCACACTTCCAGGGCATCTATGGCGTTTACAAACGCCATCAATATAAGCAGATTGGAGTCGAGCACACGTATCACACTGATAAAGAACATCGTCATATATTATCGGGGAAACCCTCCACCAATCAGGATTCAATCTTTTGGCATCGTCAATAGAAAGCAAAAACCGATGTTGCGATGGTGTCGATTCATCACCTAGCCTGAAGGCTTCCCAGATGGCTCGAAGAGCTTCTACTGCTTTCTCGATGGCATGTTGCTCTGGTAACCCTCTCTTTATTAAGATCTTGGCGAGGAACTGGGCCCTCCTACCCATTTTACCGTCCCAATTTCGGACGCCCCACTGGCTTCCAGGGGGGCCACGCCGGACACGTATCTGCGAGGCTTGAAGACTAAGGTCACCCCAGATTAATGAAACATCACTCGCTGTCCGTAACTCCACGGCTCTATCTTGTCTCATAAAGTCTAGAAGAACACAAATTAAGTCTCGCGCCTCCTGCTCTCGCAAGGACCAAGGTGGAGATGATAAAACATCTGGTATCTGTAATTCTTCTGGCCATCTGAAATGCCATCGGAGAAGCCCAACACCCTCAAGGGAAATTCTTGGCTCATCTGTGAGAAACTCTCGGTAGAGCCTGATCCAAGCTTCGTGCCGAATTTCTAAATCTCCTATTGCAGGCGGAAAAACATTGTTTCCACGATAAACATCTCGCAAACCTGTTGTCAATTCGCGTAGAGAAAGTCCCTCTGGTGTGTGCGGGCTCAATGTCTTGGTAGCTTTTAAAATCAAGTTGCGATTAAGTATGTCTTTATACGAGTTTTCAAGATACCATGCAAAGAAAGCAGCTTCCTGACGCCCATCAGCAAATGCAAGCACTTTCCTTCTTTCTTGTGGGAGCTTTTGGTAGAGGGTAGTAGCAATCACGGCATGAGGGCCATCTGTACCATGAACCACCTCTCGCACAGGGTCAGGGCCCCGATATCCACAGACACTGCAGCTTGGTATCTGGTCTTCCCTCTCCTCCGCACCTTCTTGCTGCACAACGAAGATCGATTTGGTATGCTCACATAATGGTTCGCTATGTCCTCGATTGACCTGTACCATT
The DNA here is from genome assembly GCA_030615965.1 of Dehalococcoidia bacterium. Taxonomy (GTDB): domain Bacteria; phylum Chloroflexota; class Dehalococcoidia; order GIF9; family AB-539-J10; genus RBG-13-51-36. The sequence goes on from JAUWYE010000009.1 coordinate 20,547, forward strand.
GCGCCGCATTCAATGCATAGTTGAAACATTTTCTCTTTGGTTGCGATATCCGCTTCCTCACCGATATCTTCAACATTCTCCTCAACGGGTCGGAAGAAGGTCGCACCAAATTCTGGATGTCCCGGGTCGCGTATCGCTTCCTGCAATACCCCGTCTTTGAACCTGCCAACTAGGTAGTGCTGACCGCATTCTCGACAGAGGGCAATCTCAAAGTTAGCTCCCTTTCCAACTTCGCTACGACGTTCAAGGAAAAGGTGCTTCTCAGGTAAGTAAGAAACGTAAGCGCCCTCGAGCGATCGAAGAAAGAAATGGTATCGGGCGGAAAGAAACCGCATCCCTGTGGAAGGATCCTCTGCTCGTATAAGCAAATCAATGAGCTCAGAAAGCGCTTCCACACGCATTTCTTTCGTCAAATCCGGAAACACTTTGTCAGCCAGCTCATGAACCTGTTTGGGCTCAGTCGTAATGACTTGGCGAAGTTTTGTTGAACGCTGGTCGTACTGAAGGATATACCCAACGCCTTTGGGTGCTTCTAAACCGTTGGGAATCGCTATCCCAAGGTGACGAGCAATCTCGGGTAAGTTGTTCCGAGAGGGAGAGTCAAGTTCTTGTCGGAGCGGTCGACAGTCCTCCGGGGAAAGGTTTGTTATGCCGGAATCGGGGATTGGTTCAGTCACCCCTAACATTACATTCTCCTCTAGAAATTCCTCACCAAACAGTTCGGAAGCGAACTTTGCAACAGCGGCTTTATCGTGTTCTCCTCCGGCGATGGTTGCGCTTGTGGCAATGCATCTAAAGCGTCCAGTGCCACCACCTTCTGTAACTCTTCTTTTTAATCGACGAATGAGCATACCCATTTCAATGCCTTTGGATCCTCGATACTGGTGTGCCTCATCTAACACAAGGAAAGTCCACCACCTGGCACGCCCATTGTCGAAAAGAGGGCTATCATCTGGTCGAATGAGTAAATATTCTAGCATAGAGTAATTAGTTAGTAGGATGTGAGGCGGATCGTCCCACATCTCTTTGCGTAAGACAAGCTCACCTGGCAGGCGTTGGGCAATATGATCTCGCGCATGGCGCCTTGAGTCATTCTCATCTTTTGGCGTTTCACCAATATATTGGCCAAATGTGAACTTGAATGGTGATCCTGCCACCAGAAGCTGTTTACCGATTTCCCCAAGCCGGTCTCGCTGGTCATTAGCTAAGGCATTCATCGGATAGAGTATAAGCGCACGAACTCCAGATCCCAGTTTCCCTGCTTGGAATTCCCGATATAGGTGAAGGAGAATGGAATAAAGAAAGGTTTCCGTCTTCCCAGTAGCAGTGCCTGTAGCAACGATTACATTTTGTGACTCACCGAATACTTGCCTAATAGCTTGCTCTTGATGTAAATACAGATGTCTATCGTCTAAGACGGCCTTTAAAAATCCTTCATCCGGGGGAATAGTCAGCAGTTCCCGAAACAGTTCACCTGTCCTTTTCCCACGTTTAAACACAGGAGTGGCTTTAACATAAGGACCCTTGCACAAGTGTCCCATACCAAGGGCTTCCTGAAATGATTTCCGAAGAACAGGGTCTTTGAAATAAAAAGTAGTCTCAAGATAGCGCCTATATCTTTCTTCAATCTCCTTGGCTAGTTTGATAGTATCCATATAAGACCTCTCATTTTAAAGTGTTTCAATTAGTTCGTATTTGTGATTTTCCTGAAGGTGATTTAACCTTAATTTTTGATCATCACCTTTAAATTCTTTACCACACATTTCGCACCGATAAATAATTGGAAGATTAGCTTCAACCTTCCTCCTTACTTCCTCGACCTTATCAATTGAATAGAATGCAATTCTCACTAATCCGTCTATATATAAAGCTTTTTTACAATCTTGTTGAATGTGATCTATTATCGCACTTGTTGGACTTCTGATGTCATTGGTTTTAACAATGAAGCCACAATAGCTACATTCATATATGCTGCGAGGCAAGGTATTTTGATGTCTTTTCCACAAATCTTCATAGCTCAAATGAGGAATGATATCGGATAAATGCTCTGTTATGTGACTCAGTGCTTCTTGCTCAGAGGTCGTTACAAATTCACATTTCTTACAACGGAAAGAAGTACTAATCCGAAACAATGGCACCGAGTATGTTTTGTCTTGAAATTCCATGAAAATCTGAAGGATACAATCTTGCCTTGGATTCTGGATTTCATCGGAATCGCAAAAATCTCTAAAAGGAACAACAAGTTCCTTCTTTCCCACCTCTATTTGAAATGATCTACTCCTAACGCGATCAAACCCTACATTGATTTTTCTTAGAAAGCGAAACCGGGGAAGTTTAACCCATAGTGCCAGCTCACTAGTGGCAGTGAAATATTTGCGAGACAAGTCGATGAGCTTGTCGTTCCAGACAGTAGGAGTTATTTTTACGTTGCCATAAGTCCACCATATCCTTTCCACCAGGACCGTAACTTCGACCTCAGCATCGCCATCACGTAAGATCCAATGAGACTTGTCACAATCTGCATAGGGTGGTACGGTAACGAGAGTCTGTCCAGCCTCTCGTTGAATCTGCAAATTGTCCCTTATATCATTATCCACCAGTTCGATCCTGCAACTAGCCTGATGAAGGAAGCGAATAGTAGAATCATCGTATCCATCTGGACCTGGTAAAAAGCCAGAACTCTCTACACGGATGTTATCCAAGGTCATCAAGAACCTAAAGTCCATACTTTCTAATAAATCATCGCAGTTGTCATAAATACGCAAGAAGTACCAACCGCCACGCTGATCTGCTATTTCTTGAGGTAGCTCATTTTCAATAAGACTCACATGCGGAATGTATTGTGTCCGCCATCTGTTTTTACCTCTCCCCTCCTTACCCACAACAATTACTCCTACCTCCGTCCAGCTTGTTTTATCCAGCGCTCGGATGCAGGGTGGCTCCTTAAATAGGGCCCCCATATCCTCAGAATCATCCTCTATTTCTTTTCCTATAATTTCAAAACGATGGCCGCCAGATTCAATACGGATTCGTTCACCATTTGCATCAATGAAGCCAATGGCCAGTTGTCCATCCTTTTCCTGATAAAAAAAATGTGCTTTATACCCATCCGATTGGATATCTTCTGGATTGACGCTGGCAGGACCTGATACCTCTTCATCGCGTGTCCATCCTAGCGGCACAATAACAAGGTAATGGCCCATGGTAGGGTACCTAATTGATCGGCCCAATCCCTTCCAGTCTTTTCGCATCTTAAAAATCAGATAATTTCTTTCCGTGCTTAATAGCGGAATGTATTCCTCCTCACTTGTCCAGGCTAGTTTCACTACTCCTCCAATGTGCCTTAGAGGGTAGCGTGACTCATCTAGAGGATCCCGTTCCAATACCTCCTCTCTTTGAGATATGTTCAGCGTTTCTGAACCTTCTGGTACTTCTATTCCAACACACCATCTCCACCCGTCTTTCCAACATACTAGTTCAGGCTTCAGAGAGTGAGGTCTTGTTCTTGGTGGTCGCCCTATTTCGCCCTTTTGTTCTAAACCCCGCGGTCTCCCTCCTCTTTTAACCGGTGTACGTCGTTCCCTAGAACGCACTTCTTCTATTGTTCTTTTTCTTTCTCGTTCGAGGCGCTTACGTTCTTCCTCGGCTTTCCGCCTCTCCAACCCACGTCGTTGCTTTCCTGCCTCAATCAGACTCGATTCTTCTTTTTCGGCTCTTTCCCTTGCTTCCCGTTCGAGGCGCTCACGCTCTTCCTCGGCTCTCTGCCTCTCCAACTCACGTCGTTGCTTTCCTGCCTCAATCAGACTCGATATTTCTTTCTCAGCTCTTTCCCTTGCCTCGCATTCGAGGCGCTCACGCTCTTCCTTTGCCTTGCGTCTCTTTCCACGTGCATTAATTGCAACTCCGGCAGCAATCAGAGCCGATACTACAAGCAGCCCTGTTAAGACTAAAATTGGGACAAGCATATCACTCAACCCATTTGCGGTAGCAGTTTTGCAAAAACGATTAACTTGAAACGAAAAACAGCAGCCACCGCCGTATCATTCAGTGGTTCCAGTACCCTTTGTTCATGCTATTCATCTTCCTCACCCACCCAGATAATATTGTTTTTAAGGTTATTTCATATATTGGGACTTTAATGTAGTCCTTTTCTGAGACCCTGTCAATACGTCCTTGTAAATCAAAATGAGGATTTATACGTGTGCAGCGCAACTGGGATACTGAATGGACATCGTGTAACAATTAGCCAAAAGGTGTAGGACGTTACACAGTTTCCATATCCCTTTTGAGGTCGCTATCACTAGTGTTTCATTTTAACAACTACTGATGGTAGAATATGGCACAAAGAAGCTGCCAGGTTAAGTCTAGGCCATCGGCTATGCTGAAACTCTTGAAGGAACTACTAGAGCTACTAATGCGGACAATATCGCTTGGTAGGATGATAAACTACCATAAGCGACGAAGGTGATAGTTCTTACCCTTTGTAGATAATGAGCTCCCTGTCGTCGGCATTGGCCTTTGAATATACAATAGACCTAGGTATTGGTTAATGTGTGCTGTAATACTATTCGCAGTAAAGTCATTCTTCTCCCTCATCGCTCTAGTCCTACTCACGATTGTCATCCACGAAGGAGCTCACTATGCTGCTGCCTTCATAATGAAAGTGCCGATACTATCTTTCACATGGTTTGACCCTCACTACCTTGCCCCTGTATTTATTTCAGGTTCCACAGAATATACTTGGGAGGTGATGGTGGTGAGTTACGCCGGGGGATTGGTTACCGGAGTATTGTTATTAGCAATTGCAGTTTTCAAAAGAGAATGGTTTAGGCAGTCCTTGTATCGGTGGTTGCTGGGATTGTATATAGCTACATTTGGATTCTGGCAAATCTGTCAAGGTATCTTGGAAGGAGCGCGTCACGATATGTATATAGCAGATGCCACTAATATTCTCAGCATAAGTTACTGTGTTAGCTATGCCTCTGCATTTCTGGGAATGGCTTTATATTGGGTATTCACCCCCGGACTCAAGGGTCTGATAGCTAGGGAACAGAGTAAAATAAGCTCTAGTCAGTGAATATCTACAAAGAACTAACCCGCCAAGAGATCATGAACAATCCATCGAATTGTTATTCCCCTCTCCTTGCCCACGGAATCTGAGGTTCAAGCTGGCAAATTGTTATCCACTCTTGCTGAAATGCCCATCGGCATTGATAAGGAAAGTTTTGACAAATACTTTATTAGAAATATTGACACGCATCAGAATATGGTTGCTACTTCCCACGAAGACGAAGCATCAGAGCACTCGTCTTAATCAGATTAGGAGCGGTGAGAAGCCGCCAGTTGAGATTGAAAATAGTCAGACTATCCTGGACTCAAGAAGAGGACTATGTATAAGGGTTAATCGGATTATTGCATTAGAGCGATATGTCGC
>JAUWYE010000178.1 GCA_030615965.1 Dehalococcoidia bacterium
CTGGCTTTCCCTTATCTTATGAAACAGGCGGGCGTACTGAAGTACATATAGACTACGCAAAAATAATATCTAATGATTCAGGCGTAAAAATTGTAAACTCAGCTCCTAAGGTTACTTATGGGGGTTCTCAGCTATCGCGAGAGGTCACGTATCACTGGCGAGTCAAATGTTATGATGGGGATGCATGGTCGAGTTGGGCTTCGGGAACATTTACGGTCAAGGCAGCACCAGTCCCAGCCGCTTTTACTACCAGTGCCTTAAGCATATCCCACACCGAGGTTGATATAGGGGGAAGTGTGACCATTAGTGTTCTCGTCACTAACGCTGGTGACCTCGCTGGTAGCTATAAGGTAATCCTTAAGATAGACGATGTAGCGGTAGCTAGTGAGGATATAGACCTGGCTGGTGGTGGTAGTAAACAGGTCACCTTCACCATAGCCAAGGATATTGCTGGCACCTATGCCGTAAATATTAATGGCCTATCAGGCACATTTACGGTCAAGACACCACCGCCCCCGCCAATTAACTGGGGGCTCATTGGCGGTATTACTACTGGTGTGGTGCTGTTAGCCTTGATTTCATACTTCTTGGTTAGAAAGCGAGTAGAAACTCGAGATGCCACTAATAAGAGGTAGGTGAGCCATCATCCTTCGTACTAATGTCCAGAATATGCATTTAGGGTAACAAAAGCTTGATTTGTTACCCAATTGCACATAAGCTTATTTTGTGTGATTGAGGATAAAAAAACAGGATCGAGAAACTAGCTCTCAATCCTGTTTAGTTGAACTTCAGAATCAGTCTTAGCCTTTTCCGATTCTGAACATTTTGGTGCCACACGTGGGACATACGCCTTGAGTTGCCGGTTTCCCGTTCTTCATGGTTATGGCTTTAGTGTCCTTCATTTCCCTTTTGGTGCGGCATTTCATACAATAAGCTTGCATATATTGACCTCCTTGTTTTCCTTGCCTTGAGACTATACCATCCATGGGGTAGAAGTCAATAGTGAGGCTAAGACAACTAAAGGCTCTCCCCAAGTGTGAGCCCATCGGGAGAGCCTTTAGTTTACAACGAGAGACGCTCTAGAATCAAAATCCAGGCGTTTTCTCAGGGCGGTCAATGGTTTTTTGGCTACCTTGCCGCCTCTCTTTCCTCTTATTGACACTGTGGATGACAAATGGTTAATATAGGCATACAAGAAGCGACACCCTGAGGGCACAAGAGCAAAGAGAAAGGAGCAACCTAAGATGAATCCTTTATATGCTGCCCTATTAGGTACCCCTGTGTTTGTCTTGATTGCCTGGGGTACACTGCGGCGCTGGGGAGAATTCAATGGGGCCCAAAGGTTCGTATCGACCATGATACTGATAATCTTTACTATGGCGGCAATTGCCGCGTACTATCCTTTGAATTTGAATGTCATTTACGGAGTGTGCCATTATTTGGTAGTCGTAGCGTCCTCCATCGTTTTCTTAGTAGGAATCGGATATGACAAAATAAGAGCTGACTGGCCTGCATTGCTCTTGCTTTTCCCTTTCATTGTTCTAATAGTGGCAATACCGGTCGCAATATTGCCTCAATTCGGACTGGGAACAACTGAAGCCATGGCACCTCCGAGCGAGATTAGCACCAAGCCGATTATTGAGAGTTTTGACAGAATTAAAGAAGCACTGCAAAATGCTGAAAGTCAGCTGTCTATAGAATCGAGAAATATCGATACCTTGACCGCTATCCTTATTCGTGAAATTGAGGTCAAAAACAGTCAATTGAGAGATATTCGAACGGAGCTTCAAAGCGTTAGAAAGGAACTCGAACACTACAAAGAACTCGCGTCGCTGACTGAAGAACAGGCCCAGGCTGTAATCAATGCTATGAGAAGAGAAAAATATGTCGACTACTTGGTGGGTTTTGGAATCGGAATCATCACAGGAGGGATGCTCTTTTTTATTCAACGAATTAGTTCCCGGAAATATTGAAGGCGGTGCTTTCTGGCAGAAAAGAATTGAAGCAAGTGGAGGATTAAACATGCCCCGACACCCTGAGGGCAAAGGAGCAAAGAGAAAAGGAGGAATATGATGAAACGAACATTGTTTGTAATCGTTGGCATCATTCTAATTATGCTAGCTGTGGTGGCATTCCCATCTTGTAGGTCTTACCAGGCACCGACAGCATCCCCACCTTTATCCTTATTTGTGCCCCAAAGAGCAGACCTGGTAGCCAAGATTGAGATAGAGCAAATCCTCAATGATGCAGACTTTGCTTACCTTTATCAGCGGTTTGCTATGAGGAACACCGGTATGC
>JAUWYE010000142.1 GCA_030615965.1 Dehalococcoidia bacterium
ACCTGAACTTAACTCAAGTGAAGCTAGCCGAGGAATTAGGCACGCGGCAGCAAACAATCAGTGAATGGGAAAAGGGGATGTATCGACCTCGCGGGGCATCGGCTACCTTGCTCAGCATAGTTGCTGAGCGTAGTGGCTTTATTTACAGAGCCGAAGAGAAGCACGATGAATCAAATTAAGGTCGGCTGCTGCGGTTTTTCCAGGGGCAAGAGGAAATATTGTGAGCAATGTTCTAAGGTTTAAACAATTGATATAAAGTGACAAGTAATTTTTCTACGCCATGATTACACGTAATCGGATAAAATTCTCGGAAAAGCAAGCAGTTCTAATATGGCAACAAGTGGTGGGAAAGGAGCTGACCTCCTCGGAAGACGAGCTAGTCAGTGTAATCTATCCTGGAAGGACTAATGGTGATAACGGCCCCGATTTTCGAGATGCAGTTATTGCAAATGAATCTCGTTTGACGAAAGGGGATATAGAGGTTCACGTTAAATCCAGCGATTGGTATAGCCATGAGCATCATGTTGATGCTGAATATAATAATGTCATCCTTCATGTTGTGATGTGGCATGATTGTAATTCAGCCACCTTACTACAAAGCGGCAAGTTAGTTCCCGTGCTATGTCTGGCGAAGGCATTGCGACACCAAGCTTATTTGCTGCCTGACCAACTTCCTTGCTTCCAGATACTGGACCACGTGGATAGACAAACTTTAGGAAAGCTATTGAACATTGCCGGTGAAGAAAGGTTTAAGCAGAAGGCGATGCATTTTCAAGCTGAGATTCTTCGCCCAGCACTCAGAGCGCTGAGTGCTGGGGAGGAGGCGGGGCAGGTGCTTTTCCGAGGCATGATGAGGGCTCTGGGTTATGCTAAAAACACAAAGCCCTTTGAGGAACTTGCTGACAGAATGCCCCTCAATTCCATCGAATCCAGAGAAGGCTTGGCCCTAAAGCAAGCTCTGTTGTTAGGCACAGCCGGGTTATTACCTTCTCAAAGATGGCAAGGGGAATTTGCCAGGGAAAAAGAAGTCCAGGAATTGGAGCAAATATGGCAGTCGGCGGGTAAAAAAGTTAAAACCATGAAGGAAGGTGACTGGAATCTCTCACACATATACCCCAACAATTCTCCAGTGCGACGCATTGTCGCCCAGAGCTACCTTCTTGAGCGTTACTGCGAAGGAAAACTGTTAGCAGGGATATTGCAGCTAGTGAAGGAAACACCTCTGCCCAAGGGGCACCATGTGCTGGAGAACGGTTTGACCGTGGCTGGCGATGGCTACTGGCGGGACCATTTCGATTTTGACGTCAGAAGTAAAACAAAGATATCGGCTCTTTTGGGAAATAGCAAAGCAGGTGAAATTGTAGTAAACGTGATATTGCCCTTTGCTTTCTCCTGGGGAGAATTAGCTAATGAGGCGAAGCTAACAGAGAACGCTATGGAGCTTTACCGTAACTATCCCAAATTGGCTGAGAATTGCATAACACGGCATATGAAGAAGCAGCTTGGCTTCGAAGAACCCTTTGATTTGACTGCCTGTCATCAGCAAGGGCTCATTCATGTCTTCAGGAACTATTGCCGAGAGGGAAGATGTTCACAGTGTCCTCTGGCTGGTTGAGGAATACTGAGGCGTAAGCTCAAAAATCGTCGACCCAGCCGACAACCCCTGAACCTGCGTTCATGCGGGCGAGGGCAAAATCCTTATTGGAACCCAGGTCGGACCTGGGAATATCGTTAAGGTCGTCCATGGATTTCTGTCCCTCGCGTATCGCCTCCTCGATTGCCGTTTTAAGAGTCACGACCTCGTCATGGAGGCGTTTTTCTTCCATTTCCAATTTCTTACTCCCTCGATTGGTTACCACCTTCAGTATTAAAATTTTAATAAAAGTTCTATAGCCTGTCTATGGCCCAAAAGTCCTACAGTTGGGCATCAAGGCTTTCTTGCTCCGACCTGTCGGAGCTTAAAAGTCCCAAGGAGAGGGATTTTTCCCCCCGGATCTAAAGGTAAAATAAACTTAATTGAACAAAGTAAATAGCCAAATAGTCCTAGCACCAGAATTTCAAAATTGGGTTTAATTATTTACCCTGACAAATGAAGCTTTTCAGGGAGCTACTGAAGAGGTTAACCAAGGCCAAGGCTGGGCACTACATCCAGGTCATAACCGCTTACCCTGCCAGCCTGGAAATGATAATAGCCACAGGCAGCCACCATAGCAGCATTGTCAGTACATAAGTGAGGAGGGGGAATAAGAACCGGGACTGGCGAGTTGGCAAGGAAATGCTGGGTTAATGTCTTATTGGCTGCCACTCCACCGCTCAGCAAAATTTGCTCCACCTTCAATTGCCTGGCGGCCTCAATTGTCTTGGCGACTAAAACATCGGCTACAGCCAACTGGAAACTTGCTGCGACATCAGCAACTGAGACCCCTCCCTTATGAACAAGATGCCACAAGGCGGTTTTTAGTCCACTGAAGCTGAAATCATGGCTTCCCTTGAGCCAGGCTCGGGGGAGGGGCAAGCAAGGAAGCCCAGAGCGGGCTGCCTGTTCAATAGCTGGACCCCCAGGGTAGCCCAAGCCCAAGATTCTAGCTGCTTTGTCAAAGGCTTCGCCGGCAGCGTCATCCCGGGTCCGTCCCAATTTCTCAAATTGGCCATGTCCCTTCATCAATACTAAATCGCTATGCCCACCGGAGACAACAAGACAGAGGCAGGGGAATTTCACTCTCCCCTTTTCGCCAGGTGGGGAAGAAAAGTCCAGCCAATTAGCATAGATATGTGCCTCAAGATGGTTAACCCCGGTAATAGGTAATTTTTTGGCTAAGGCAATTGCCTTGGCCACGTTAACGCCGACCAACAGCGACCCGGCCAGCCCTGGGCCGAAAGTCACAGCAATGCCGTTGATATCCCGCCAGGAGATTTCGGTCATTGCCTGGCTGACAACCGGGATAATAGTGAGGAGATGTTGCCTTGAGGCGACTTCGGGGACTACACCGCCATAGCGAGCATGAATGTCTATTTGTGAAGCTACAACATTAGAGATAATTCTGCTGCCGTCCTCCACTATGGCAGCGGCAGTTTCATCACAAGAAGTTTCAATACCCAGGATTTTCGTTTTCGTTCTCATGAACTGCCGCCACTATCTTGGCATAACCCTGAACAATATCTTATCCTGGCGCCGCAATATTCCCAGAAGCCGGGGAGGGGCTTCCCTGCTTACAACGGTAAGTCACCCTTTGCCTCTCTCCTTGGCTACCATATTTAGCAGAGTACACACCCATAAAAATATTATATATTCGCTTCTCCTGCCTTCTTAACAGCATATTGTATTAGAGGTGGTGCAAGGAGTCCATGAACTACTGTTGTGGTCGCCATAAGTGCGATTATTGTGCCTCCGAGCTCATATTCCGATAATGCTTGAGCTGCCAGGAAAGCAAGACCTATGGCAACACCTGCTTGATCTAGCATTGCAAGGCCAAGATACTTCTTAATTTTTGGCTCAGATCTTGATAAGACGCCTCCAATGCTACACCCTGTTATCTTGCCAATACTTCTGCCAACGCAATACACAATTACAAGCGGCCACATGAGATGAAAAAGTGAGAAGTCCATCGCCATACCAATAGCGGCGAAAAACAAAACAAATATCGGCGTCATGATATTATCTATCAATTCGTTTGAGCGACTGCCGATTTGGACATTGAGGTTAATTACTGCGGTTCCTAAAGCCATACATG
>JAUWYE010000018.1 GCA_030615965.1 Dehalococcoidia bacterium
ACCATGTCAAGTATGGTCCTGGAATCTACGTGAGAAGTGACTGCGAAACTAATGCGGGTAGGAAAGTTAGCTTTAATAAGCCCAGTAATTACATCTACTGAAGGGCGTTGTGTAGCTACGACGAGATGAATGCCTGTAGCCCGAGCCAATTGAGCTAACCGACAAAGCGCATGTTCCACCTCATCAAAAGCTGTCATCATTAAATCAGCCAGCTCATCAATGACGAGCACTAAATATGGCAACTCTTCTCCAGGTGAGCGGTCTTTGTTATAACCCTCAATATTGCGTACTCCCGCCTGAGCAAACTGACGATATCGCCTATCCATCTCCTGACTAAGCCATCTCAAAGCCTTTATCGCCTTATTAGTATCCACAACCACAGGGGCAAGTAGATGGGGCACTCCATTAAAAGTCACTAACTCCACCCTCTTGGGGTCAACCATGATGAACCGAACGTCGTCGGGGCTGTTGTGTAAAAGCAAGCAACAAATAACAGAATTAAGACAAACAGTTTTACCACTGCCAGTAGCTCCAGCGATAAGCAAATGTGGCATCCTGGTTAGGTCTGCTGCCATCGCTTCACCACCAGCACCTTTACCCAAAGCGATAGCTAGCTTGGAGCGAGCTTTAATCTTCTGAAAAGCAGCGCTCTCTATCGCACCGCGAAGGGCAACTGAGCCAAACACAGTGTTAGGAACCTCAATGCCCACCACCGATGCCCCGGGCACGGGAGCCTCCATCCTGATGCTGGGAGCAGCTAGGGCTAAAGCTAAATCATTGCCCAAAGAGGTAATACGGTCTACCCTTACCCTGATTCTGGATACTTCTTCCAATTTCGTTTCATAGCTACCATTCCTCCCCTTTTCTCTTACTTCTCTATATTTTCTGTCCCAACCAGGCTCAATACCAAACTGTGTCACGGTAGGCCCCATGTTTACCTGCACAACCTTGGCTTCTACACCATAGCTCGCTAGAGCTTCCTCAATCAATCGGGCTCGTTGGTCAATGTCTTCCCTGTCCAATTTCACCTCAGCTGGCTTATCCAAGATATCAATCGGTGGAAGATGCCATCCTCCGGGGGTGAGAATTGGTTCGTGTTCTGATTGCCACACGGGAGGAGAAGGAAGTAGAGCAGGCTTTGCCTCCGCTTCATTAACTGCCTCCACTTCAGGGGAGGTAGCTTCGAGAGGGATAGCTTTAGTCCCGACTTGTCGGGACCGGGGAAAGATGACCCTGGGACAGAGTCGGAAAACTCTGGTCAAGAGACGCCAGCTATTCCTAGCAGCGCTCCAAAACCTCCGAGGGCTGACAAAAATAATGCCCAGAAGGACAAGTCCGGCTACCCGAAGTCCTCCCACGACATCGGGAGCACCTATTATGCTTTGCCCAATTCTACCTCCCAGTGTGGCTTGCCTCAAAATACCTTCCCCGGGGAAGAAAGAAAGGATTCCCCATACAGCAAAAGCCAGGCTAATGCCCCCGAGAACCCAATTCCACCTATGTTTCACAACAGAGAACTGCCGCCGCCATGCCACCCAGATCAGCGAGCCCAAAGCGATGGCTATTATTATTAATCCATAACCAAACAATGCGAGCATGCCTTCCCATAACACATACAGCAAGGCTACTATTACGACAATTAAGATAAGTCTTCGTCCCACCGGTGAAGCGATGAAGCTAAAGAATCGCTTCCATGCCGGGCGGCTTTCTTTTACCTTCCGCATCGGCTTAGACCTGCTTCTTGCTTTAGACACAGAGTTATGCCCCTAGCTCGTCGGCTTCCTCTGGGTTTTCCCTACCTCCACAACCACAGGAAGGATGACAGGACGACGATGAGTTCGTTCATAAAAGAATCTGCTCAGGGAATCCTTTACTTTGGCATCAACGAAGCTCGGTTCAACCAAGCGTCTTCTAGAAATGAATCCTTCTTTTCTGTTCTCTAAAGCAGCTAGCACCACATCTCGGCCTTTCTCAATCAATTTCTGTTCCTCTCCAGCATCAACAAAGCCTCGGGTTATAATGCGTGGCCTTCCGGCTACTTTACCACTTTCAGCATCAATAGCAATGGTCACCACAACGACGCCGTCTCGCGAAAGTAACTTGCGGTCCCGAAGCACAACGTCATCCAGCTCGCCCGTTATCAGGCCGCTTACATAGATAACTCCGACACGGGTTCTAACAACCACCTTTCCTGAATCTTGCCCGAGCTCAAGCACATCCCCGTTCTCAAGGACAAAAATGTTATCTTTAGGTATACCAATAGTTTGAGCTAAGCTGGCATGCAAGCTTAAATGGCGATACTCACCATGAACAGGAACAAAGAATTTAGGCTTAACCAAACTAAGCAAAAGCTTCAACTCCTCTTGACTACCATGCCCGTGGACATGAACTTGAGCCAGCTTGTTATAAATTACATTGGCACCTTGACGGAAAAGGCTGTCTGTGGTTTTGCTAACCAACATCTCATTACCGGGAATAGGAGTTGCTGAAATCACCACGGTGTCGCCAGGGACTATCTGAACTCGACTACTGGGGTCGCGATTAGCCATACGCACCAAGGCGGAGGTGGGCTCACCCTGACTTCCCGTGCTCAACACGATAACTCGATTGTGAGGCAAGGTCTTAAGTTCGTCCAAGCGACAAAGGGTGTCGGGGGGAGCATTAAGATAACCCGTTTTCAATGCCATGCTCACTATCTCCTTCATGCTTCGCCCGATGATAAATACACGGCGACCATGTTTAACGGCGACATCAAACACTTGCTGCGCGCGAGATACAAGAGAGGCGAATGTAGTTACGATTACCCTCCCCTTTGCCTCGCTTACAATCCGATCTAAAGTATCGCTAACCACCCTCTCAGAAGGAGTATATCCAGGAAGCTCGGCATAGGTGGAGTCAGAAAGAAGAAGCAAAACACCCTTTGCCCCTAGCGAAGCTAATTGTCTAAAGTTAGTAGCCTCGCTAATGACCGGGGTATAATCGATCTTAAAATCACCACTGTGAACTACAACTCCCAGGGGAGTGTGAATTATCAGCCCCACACAATCGGGAATACTATGGCAAACAGAGAAAAACTCTATGGTGAAACTACCTAGTGTAATCCTGCTCCCCGGGCTAACTAAATTCAATTTTGCGTCAGTTTTCACCCCTCGCTGCTTGAGTTCCAGGAGAATCAGCTCTCGAGTGAACTTGGTAGCATAAATGGGAGGGGCGAGCCGAGATAAAATGTAAGGCAGCGCCCCAATGTGGTCTTCGTGCCCGTGAGTAATCACTATCCCTCTTAAATTTTGCTGTCTCGCCAAAAGATAGCTAATATCTGGGATAAGCAAGTCAACCCCCGGCATCTCCTCGCTGGGGAACATGAGTCCGGCATCAATGACGACGATGTCATTGCCATATTCCAATGCCATCATGTTCTTACCAATTTCACCTAATCCGCCTAGAGGGATGACTCTTAATTTATGTTTTGGCATGGTTTTTCCCCTTCCTTTCATTCAGGACATAGTTCTAAAACAAGCTTAATTGTTGAGATTCAACTGCATCTTGAGGCAGCTCTTTACCCTGGGCTAGTATCTGCGGAATCCTGAGCATATCCGTTTCGATGATGCGGCGCAGAGAGCCTTGATGGAGAGCCGCCGCAGGATGATACATGGGGTAATAAATGACGCCTCCTGCCTTTCGCGGCTTTCCATGAATCTTGCCTATGCTCTCATTGGGAAAATACCGCGCTAGAGAGTAACGTCCTAAAGTAATAATCATTTGGGGCTGAATTATCTCTATTTGACGGTCAAGCCATTTGCGGCAATTCTGTATCTCCGCTGGTAGCGGGTCACGGTTTTGGGGAGGACGACACTTAATTACATTAGCAATGTAAACTTCCTCCCTGCGTAAACCAATTGAGGCCAACAGTTGGTCCAGAAATTGCCCTGCTGGCCCGACGAAAGGACGCCCTTGCTGGTCTTCGTGCCACCCTGGAGCCTCACCGATAAAAAGTAAATCCGCGTCCGCGGCCCCCTCACCAGGCACCACCTTAGTGCGATACTTAGCTAGCTCACAATCCCGGCAAGCTATAATTTCCTCGCAAAGTTGAGCTAAAGCTGACATCTAATTCGATGGTAGCATATCTACCCTTGTCGGTCAATTTGGACTCTTGCTAGACCAGGACTGCTCAACTTATTTACTCTTCCTCCTCATCCTGCTCCCAAATAGGCTCGGTGAACTGGTCAATAAATTCAGCCGTAACCCTCTTCGCTATTCTATCCATCTCCTCGTCTACTTGCTCAGCCAGATGGCCAAGCTCGGTCAAGTCAAGTGTAATTCCCAACATTTTAGTTAGGATACCAAGCACAGCCAGGGAGGCTTTGGGATTTGCTATTTGCGTGGCATACGCTGGCACTTCGCCCAGCAAGCAAATGCCTTCCATCCCCCTTTCCTTAGCCATTCCCAATATCAATCCATTCAATCCAGCGATGCGAAGGTTACCTCTAAGAACTACATTATGTTTGCTTAACTCGTCAACTAAGTTAGAAGTTGTCGCTGCTCCCCAAACCTTCATTTCTTCACTATGGTGGATGCGTGTCACCGCAGCAGCACAACTATATACCCTTGCCACCTTAAGCCTTTGCGCTACGTCCAAAACACAGTTAACTAGCTCATATCCTTTGAAACCAGGCTGTTCCTCACCAATAAAAATCACCAAGCTTTTCTCCCGATCGGATCGGGACTGCCAATAATAAAACTTGCTCTCAGGAAAACGAGGGCTTTCAACCACGTCGTCTCTGACTGTGACACCCATTGGCTCAAAGAAGTTAACAGGTTCAATCTCCCCTATTTCTACAGCATTTAGCTTCTCCACAAGATACTTCGCTGCGGTTAGGGAAACGTCGCCAATGCCAGGCCAGGAGGCAAGCATAACACAACTCTTAGGGCGTGGCTGTTTATAAAGCTTTATTACGTCTTTCATATATATCTTAGCTTCCCTTTGTCACCACTGATACATGAGAGCAATATAAAGGAGGAGTTTGCAAAATCCCGCCAACCCATCTTGCTTCCTGCCCTATGCCAAGAAGCTCTTTTAGCACTTGATACACGTTACCGGCAATCATAGTATCCTTCACTCTCCCCACTATCTCACCATTCTCTACCTTGTATCCCAGCAAAACGTTGCCACTGAAGTCACCACCCAGAAGATTACCCTGGTCAGCACCAATAAGTTGCTCCACAATTAACCCTTCCTTCATATCTTCCACCATCGCCTGGAAAGAAACATCTCCTCCGCTTAAAATAAGAGAGCTTATAGCTGGGCTGGGAAAACCACCACCTACTCGCTGGCCGTTACCGGTACTGTGCGTGCCAGCTAAAGCTGCTGTTTGTAAATCATAAAGGAAATTCGCCACTACTCCATTTGTAACAAGCGGTAGACGCTGGCTGGACACCCCCTCGTCATCAAAAGGATAACTCCCTACGCCGTAAGCTATGGTAGCATCATCCCATAAGCTCAGCTTTTTGTCAAAAACTTGCTCCCCTAGTTTATCTTTTAAAGGCGAAGCCCCCTCGAGGACTGCTTTGCCGTTAAACGCCAGCACTAGAGGACTCAGTAAAGCACTAGCTACTCCATTAGGTGTAAAAATTATTGGCAGCAGCTTGGTGGACACGGCAGCTTTTTTCTTAGCCATCTCCAGTTGCCATATCACTCTATCAGCCAGGTCATCAACCCCGATAAAATCGGGACGACATGAGCTTCCGCTATCACCCACAAAAAGCATATCTGTATCCCGAACAAGAATGCCTTCCAAGCTAAGGCTAAAAAAGCTGCTGTCATACCTTCCCTCACCGCCTTGAGAATTAATTAAGGAGATGGAGCTTGTTCCCCTGGTTACTTGAACATCGCAAAGGATATCAGGAGTATGCCCCCTAATCTTGGCTATAAGCTCCTTCCCGATCTCAACCATCCTCTCCATAGCTATTTCTTCTACTTCAGGGGCGATGATGCACACTTCCGAATAGTCCTGGGAGGAAGGAAATTGAAAATTGGCCGGACTGCCAAACTGAGAGGTCTCCACGGCCATGTCAACCAAAGCTTCCAAACCACCCCCTCCACTAGCAGTAGCAAAGCCAATTCTACCTTCCCTGAAAATTCGCAAGGCAATACTGCTACTCTCCTTGGTCTGAACTTGTTTTAGTTCATTGGCTTCAAACTGTATCCCGATGGAATCGGGAGAAGAAACCAAGAAAACTTCAGCTTGCTCAGCCTCCCTCCGAGCAGAGCAGAGAACCTCCATAAGATGTTCCATCTTAAATTCTAATCCCTAATATCTAAATCCTAAACAATATCAAATTTCAAAGAATTAAATCCAAAACTACTGGCTTTTTGCTAATATCGAACCGAATATCTTCATCAATTCTATGGACTCTTTAAGCAATATCTCTCGCTCTTTTACCAAATCAGGATGACCCACTTCTACAAGCTTTAGCCAATATCCACACTCCTTGGCCTCTTTACGACATATCTTAATTCTCATCACGAAATCTTTCTTACCTAGGGCTTCATTCGCCTCTATATAATTTGCTCCGACCGAGGTTGCTGCTCGAATTAGTTGCTTCCCAATTTCTTCACAAATGAGTGTTTTTGGTAACCCCTTGCAAAAACCGAGAGTGGACTTTGCAAATTGCAAAGTTCTCTCTTCCAGGTCATAGTGTTTCGAATTTTGATTTTGGGTCATTGGCATTTGTTTCGAATTTCGGGTTTAGGATTTAGTATTTACCGCTTATCTGCCTCCTATCACACAATGACGAATTCTGATATGTGGGCTACCGTTAGAAACGGGTAGCGGATATTGCCCCCCTTTGCCACAGCCACCACCCTGATTCATCTCCAGGTCATTGCCTATGGCATCTATATTTTGCAAGGTAGTAAAAACATTACCAGTTAGCACCACGGGGCGCAACAACTCTGCTAATCTCCCCCGGCGAATCATGTAAGCTTCTCCAGCGGAGAAGGTAAACATCTCCAGGCTAGTCATCCCACCGTACCAATCCTCAACATAGACGCCTTCCTCAATGTCACCAAGCATTGCCTCGAACGAAGCGCTACCTGGCTCAATAAAGGTATTGCTCATTCGCACGATGGGGGAAAAGAGGTAATTAATGGCTCGAGCATTCCCCGTAGCCCTTTCTCCCATCTTAGCCGCTGTTTCTCGGGAATGAAGCCTTCCCTCCAGAATGCCCTCCCGGATAAGATAGGTTTTCGTTGCCGGCGTCCCTTCATCATCGTATTTATAACTTCCCCGCAAGTTAGGGATAGTAGCATCATCAACGATATTGAGATGCTTGCCGCCAAATCTTTTCCCCAGGGCCATGATTTGCCGCAGGTTTTCATTTTGATATACAAAATCCGACTCGGATAAATGCCCGAAGGCTTCATGAGCAAAGACTCCAGCCAGAATAGGGTCCAAAATTACGGTATACTCTCCACCTTTTACCTGGGGGGCAGAAAGAAGGGCTGCGGCACGCCTCGCTATCTCCCTAGCTTGCTCATGTAGCCCCTCCACGGCGGAAAACTCGCCATTACCTCCCAGGCTTAGTCCTGCTTGTTGAACCTCGTTATCCTCACGAGCTATGGCCGTCAATCGTAAAGTAAGGTCAGTTTTAGCTTGCTCTATGTAACTACCTTCAGAATTGGCGAAAATACTTTGCCTCCCGGCATCACGGTAATTGATTCTTGAGCTTTGAATCTTCGGACTGCTTAATATAATTTCGTTGTATTCACCTAGAAGCTCTTTCTTCGCTGCTAACGGCATAGCCGTGGAACCCTTTTCCGATTGTGGCACCACCGTCTCCACTACAGGCTCCGTAGGGAAAAGCTTAAATGGTCCCCTGCTTGCTAACCTTGCCTCCTCCAACGCCAGAGCTACCTTGTCCCGCAGTCCGCCAAGACGATTAAAGCTGACGAATCCCCAACTACCCTGGACTAACGCACGAACATTGCCACCGGAATTACGAGCCCTGCTTATCTCCTCCAGTCTCTCTCCCCTGTAGGCAATGTTGGTAGCCTGGCTCTCCTCAAAATGGATTTCAATATAGTCGGCATCATGGCCTTTCAAGGCATCAGCAATCAGGTCTCGCATGCCTCCATTGTAGCCCTTGACACGAATAAAGGCAAAGAGCCGTGCTCATCTACACGATTAACCTCTTTTGGTTTGCCTCCCCGCTACCTCCCCCGTCTGTCATTGCGAGCCCTTTTCCTCTTGTCATTGCGAGCCCCGACCTGTCGGGGCGTGGCAATCTCACCTCTCCCAAGGTAAACTTCGCCGCGACATTGACAAAGCCACATGCACAACGACCCCCAGTATAGTAGAATGTTGGCCGAGCTTTAATTTATACCCATCTCCTGATATTATCTAAGTTACGGTAATGAAATTCACCGATAAACTGCTTAATACCAGCCGAAAAAACAAAAGCTGGCTTTGCATCGGACTTGACCCCGACCCGGAGCTTATGCCCGGGGTAGACGTTCTACAATTCAACAAAGCCATTATTGAGTCCACCTGCGACCTGGTCTGTGCCTATAAGCCCAATCTGGCTTTCTATGAAGCTTTAGGGACCGAAGGGCTTGCCATCCTGGAGAAGACCGTTAAATATATACCTGGTGATATACCTGTAATTGGCGATGCCAAGCGCGGCGATATCGGTAACACTGCCAGGGCTTATGCTAAGGCTCTCTTCTCGGTTCTCGGCTTCGATGCCGCTACCGTCAATCCCTACCTGGGCTTCGATTCCATAGAGCCCTTTATTAACTATCAAGATAAAGGGGTATTTATCCTATGCCGAACATCAAACCGAGGAGCCACAGATTTCCAAGATGTTCTTAATATAAGTATAGAGCCAACGCCTCCTAATGCTCGATACGCCGTGAGCAATCTGAGGGTTGAGCCAGAGAAAGTGGAGGTTGGCGAGCCAGTCGAGATAGCGTTCCGGTTGACCAATGTTGGCAATGTCAGAGCCTCATACAAAATAACTTCGGAACTTTTGCCATTATATGAAGTGATAGCGCAGAAGGCTAGGCAATGGAATATTTATGGCAATATTGGCCTGGTAGTCGGGGCCACCTATCCTGAGGATTTGAAGAGGGTTCGCTCAATTTGCCCCGAAATGCCTTTGCTTATCCCGGGCATTGGCGCTCAGGGAGGGGACCTGGCTTCAGCAGTTGGCTACGGAGTGGATGCCCAGGGTGAGAAGGCGATTATCAATGTATCGAGGCAAATTCTTTATGCTTCAAAGGAAAAGGATTTTGCCCAGGCGGCTAGAAACATGGCTGAAAAAATCCGCAAGCAAATCAATGACTATAGAAATAAAGCTCGGTGACATAGTCCGGTTGCGCAAAGCGCACCCTTGCGGCAGCTACGAGTGGGAAGTGGTGAGGGTGGGCGCCGACATCGGTCTTAAATGCCTCAAATGCCAGAGAAGGGTGCTTTTGGAGAAGGGGGTGTTTGAGAGAAGGGTGAAAGAATTTGTCTCCAAAAGTGCCTGACTACCCAGCTTCACGACAATAAAAAGCACCCTGCGATGGTTTTTTGTGCGGTGTTCAAGACATAATATGGAGTCGAGGAGTCACAAAACGCTAAATCGTGCAATCCTGGCGCAGCTTAGTTCATATCCAACCACCCTGAGAACTGAGGTACAAGACGATTAGCTTGTAGCAGGTTCGCTCGGATGAGCTACATCAGAGTGTACATCTTGCTGAATCACCTCAGGATCTATCCAAATTACACCAGATTCAAATGAATAAGCCATTGCTAACTAAAGTGGTATAATCCTTAGGGGAAGCATCTTGAAACCATCAACGGGTGCTAGTAGTGACTATGAACAAAAAAGACTTATTTAAACCCATAGTGGATGCGAAAAAACTAAATAAAGCATTTGAGTACATGCGAACATCGCATGTCTCAGAGCCTGCGCGGCTAATGGCCAATGAGATCTTCCAAGACTTTCCAGACACGGATGGCAATTTTGTCGAGCAATTCCAAACGACAGGATTCGATTCGAGAATATTCGAGCTGTACTTGTATGCCTATCTTTCACGTTCCGGCTATAGTGTAAACAGAGCACACGAACAGCCAGACTTCCTCGTCACCAAGGGAGGCGTCGCTGCTGCGATTGAGGCTACGACGGTAAATCCAACACAGACCGAGGATACCGTCGATACCCGAAGAATAGTAGATTTGACTACTGAGGAGCTACGAGAGAAACTGGAAAATGAACTTCCGATTAGATTTGGCGGTCCTCTCTTTTCCAAGTTGAACAAGGAGTATTGGCGACTAGAGCAGTGCCGAGGAATTCCAATAGTGCTCGCAATTGAAGCATTCCAAGAGGAGGGTTCACTCTACTTCTCGCATTCTTCGCTGGGGCAGTATTTGTATGGGCAGAGGCATTATCCAGACTGGACTGAGGATGGACATTTGATAGTTAAGAGCACAGAAATCACGGATCATAAATGGGGCGCCAAGGTAATTCCGTCAAACTTCTTTGGGCAACCTAACGCTGAATATGTTGGCGCAGTAGTTTTCAGTAATAGTGGCACCCACGCCAAGTTCTCCAGAATGGGCTACCAGGCAGGTTATTACCGGGGCAACATACAAGGAATCCGTCGCGGTACGTGTTGGAATCCGGATCCTGATGCCACGACATCCATGGAGTTTAGCTACGAAATTGATGACCCGCCTGTGGCTGAGAGCTGGGGGCAGGGCTTGGTGGTTTTTCATAATCCATATGCGTTGTTCCAGGTCCCACGGGGCTATTTTGTCGACGCTGCCGAGATGTATGTCAAGGATGGACAAATCAAATCAGATGTGCCACACTTTTTCCCGTATATGTCACAGACTCTTTTCGTCCCCGTAGACAGGGGGCCATTCGATTCTGCGGAAGCAGGAAAACTACCGATCGAATCACTTTTAAAATATGAATTCGACGCACTGAAACCAGCTAGGCATGCAACAACGCCTACCTTAGCGGTGGAGAAGGAGTGGTTCGCAGATAGACAGAGAATCATCCTTGGAGCTTTGCTCTTAGACAGAACTGATGAGGATTGGGTATATGTGGTTCTGGGGCGAGACCAGTTGGGGACATTCCGTTGGATAGATGGTGAAGTCAGCATAGAAGATCGTGACCAAGCGCGAGAGCGACTCCTGGCTAAGATGCTAAAAATTCTTGAATCTGGGCAAAGAGTCTTTCCCCAGGAATGATCTAGTCAGGTTAGTGCCAACATATATTGAGAGAAAAAGTGTGGCAGGTAACACAAGATAAGGAGGGAGCAAAGAGATGGGCCATGTAAGACTTGGACGCCTTCCAAAGACCCGCGCATGGGGTCAGGTTGTGGATCTACTTGAGACTGACGTAGATAATATTCCCGAAGTCAGTAGGGCAACCTTGAAAGCTGCACAGGCGCAACTAGAAAGACTGGGTGCTGATCCTGTTATTGGCTACTGCTTTTGGCTTCTTACCCGAGTAACATGGTTCGCACGTGATGAAGACTTCGCTACTCGACTAGCCGAGATCGGCGTCAACCCCGAAACGGCATCGTCTGCGTTTACGTTCATATCTCAACTGACCGACCATGCTCGTAGCAAGGCTGCAGAGCACCCTGAATCAGGTGTGTTCGCGGAAATCGCTAGCTTGTCCGTTAGGCAAGCACTGGCTCAGACTGTTGCGGAACACTCGAGAACACTGTTTGGGACAAGCCTAGAAGATATTCGAAGGGCGTGTCGAGTGTACTCTAGTAGAAATCAATTCGGTGTCCTAGCGAAGCACTTCTTTGCTCATTTCTTGTCTCGCTCGTTGCAATACTTCCTTAACAAGGAACTCTCCAATCACATTGGCCCCGAGCACGCATTGAATGACATACAGTCGGCTAAGGAATTCAACGATGCATTAATAGCGTACTCTCGGCAATCTGCAAAGATCGTAGAGGACTTTGCTGGTGGGTGGTACTCAAAACACAATTGGGAATCACGGGGGGAGATCACGGAGCAGGATGCACACAGGTTTGTGGCTATGGCGCTTAGGAAGCTCCGGATGGAACTTCAGAGAGAGGAAAACTTAGCGTGACACGTGCCCTTATTCGGTGTGATGGCGCAACAGCTTCCTCCAGACTTGTTTCTGAAGTATGGGACCAACAGATAGTTATCAATCATCAAGGCCCGAGACAGGATCTGAATCTGAGGATTGAGAACATATCTCATGCTGTGCTTCGGAACGTTGACGATCAAGCTTCTGACTTTGTCCGTATCGCTGCATACGTATACGCAGCCGATCAATCGCTACGTCGTGGAGGGCTGAGGGACATCTACGGGAAACGGTGGACTCGGGAGATAGCGTTCGCTATTCCTGTATTGGACGCAGCTTTCTGGAGCCAGAACGAGGTTTGCGAGCACTTGTCCGATGTACTCCTCTTCATGACAGGAGACACCTGTCGATTTGAGTTCACACAAGCCCGACCTGGCACTATACAGCTAATCTTGGAATTTGACCCTAAGGCTCCGCTTTATGACCATCCTGATAGCGTAATTCTTTTCTCAGGCGGAGCTGATAGTCTGTGTGCCGTGGTAGAATTAGTTAAGTCACAGAATAGACGACCGATTCTGGTGAGTCACAGGTCGACTCCGAGGCACGACGCGCTCCAATCGAAACTCGTTTTACTACTTCGAGAACGATTCCCTGATTGGGTATTCCCTCATATCAGCGTTTGGATTCACCGGATGGGCACCGAGGCCAATGAGATTACCCAACGAAGCCGTTCTTTCCTGTTTCTAACCTTGGGAACAGTGGTTGCCGCTCAATTGGGTCTAGAAGAGGTCTTCATACCTGACAATGGGGTGGTCAGCTTAAACCTTCCAAAGACGCCACAGGTAGCCGGGACATTAGCTTCGCGCTCCACCCACCCCAAGTCTATACAACGCTTTCAGGAGCTGTCTGATCTTGTGTTTCACAACAGAGTGAGAGTCACAAATCCGTTGCTTCTGCTCACTCGCAGTGAAACCATGTCGATACTGCTTCATCATGGCTGTCCGGAGTTACTGCAGGAGACAGTGTCATGTGCAAAAGCTCGGGGAAGGAGCCGCGCGACCCCCCACTGCGGCGTCTGCTCTCAGTGTGTAGACCGCAGATTTGGAAGTCTCGCTGCAGGATTAGAGGAGCACGACCTAGTCGAGAAATACGGGGTGGATGTTTTCTTAGATTCATTAGAGGAGGGAGACCCCCGGACACAAGCAGAGTCGCACATTAGGTTTGCAATAGAGATTCATGGCTCGTCCGAAGACGATTTGTTTGCGCGTTATGGAGAACTATACGACTGCATCTTGCCTGATGATCCTAATCCCGATACGACTGCCCGCGACCTTCTTGCACTTTTAAGGCGTCATGCTGACCAAGTTTTAGGCGTGATAGAAAGTTACGTTCAACGATATGCCATGAGCTTCCTGAAAGGCGAGCTACCAGCTGCGTGCCTTCTCCGGCTTGTCATGGCCGGCGAGCACCTACGATCTCCTCGATCGGTGTATATGGAGCAGATAAGCGGGGTGCTTACGCAGGCATTACCTAAAACGTTTCAATCCAGGCCGCCGCACAATGAGCACGAGGTACAAGATGCCGCAGATGCTGCTTTGACAGCAGCAAAAACTAGGCTGGATCGTGAACTCCCCTTGATGCCGTTCGCTGGTATATCGACCAAACCAGATTTCGCAACTAGTACGGGAAACGAATGTACTGACTGGCTATTTGTGGAAATGAAGTATCTGAGAACCAGGCAAAGGCTTAATAGCGCTGTGACTGAAATCACAAGCCGCATTCACATATATGGGCAACAAGGGGCCTACGTTTTATTTGGAGTGTATGATCCCAATCGGTTCATTGTGGATGACAATAAGTTCACCACGGATTTGCAGCAGATCTCCGACAATATCTGGGTAGCCGTGATACGGTGATAGCATCCTCTGTACTTGTTTCAAGAGTTCCCAGAGTCGTTGAAGCGCCTGTCCATAGCCAACAATTCTCAGCTCTGTTGGGCCCCTTTCGATGAAAAGTTGGCTTTATCAGCTCTGTGTGCTAGTTTATATTCTATCTTATGGCTCGCTGTATCTTCCATATTGATTTGGATGCCTTCTTCGTTTCTGTGGAGCAGGCGCTTAACCCGCAACTAAAGGGAAAGCCGGTAATCGTCGGCGGAGACCCTGAGCGCCGCGGCGTAGTTGCCTCTGCTTCCTACGAAGCACGACCTTTCGGCATCCATGCCGGTATGCCGTCATCCAAGGCACGCCGCCTTTGTCCCCAGGCAATTTTCATACGGTCTCACTTCTCGCTCTATAAAGATGCTTCAGCTAAGTTTATGGAAATTCTGGGCGATTTTTCTCCCTATATTGAGCCTTTAGGGCTCGACGAAGCCTACCTTGACGTTACTGGATGCGAAGAACCGTATGGTTCTCCCCGTCAACTGGCACTGGCTATAAAGGAAAGAATACATAAGGAACTCGAAATCACAGCTTCAGTGGGTATCGCTACCTGCAAGGTAGTGGCTAAGATCGCCTCCGACCTATGTAAGCCCGATGGGCTGCTCCAGATAGCCCCGGGAGAGGAACAGGCTTTCCTCAATCCACTCCCCATAGCCAAATTACCCGGGGTGGGCAAAAAAACAGAGCAGTCCTTAAAAGAGACGGGTGTAACCACAATAGGAGAATTAGCCTCGCTTCCTTTGGGCACGATAAAAAGACAGTTCGGAGCAACCGGAGCAGTGATTCATAGCTATGCCAGGGGAGTAGATGCCCGGGAGGTAGAGGCGCCAAGCGAAGCTAAATCCATTAGCCAGCAGCTCACTTTTGCCCGCGATACCCTAGACCGCAATTTTCTTGAGGCTAACCTTCACAATTTATGCCAGGAGGTCTGCCAAGAGTTGCGGAGCCAAAACAAAAGGGCAAGATGTGTAGCCATAAGACTGAGGTACGCTGACTTTAAGACAATCACCCGACAGGTCATCTTAAAAGAAGCTAGCGACGTTACCCAAGTTGTTTTTGCCACAGCTCATCAGTTGCTGAGTAAAGCTCTGGCACAACAAGAAAAACCAGTACGACTTATAGGTATTCGAATATCAAGCCTGGTTGGCGAGGAGAAACAACTCCCTATGTTTCATTCCGGAACAGAGAAGCCGGAGCATCTGGATAAAGCTATAGACAAAATCCGAAGTAAATACGGCTCAAAGGCGATAAAAACAGGCAACGGCATTTTTTCTGAAAGCAGTTAAGTGTCACCCTGAGTGGAGGCAAGATTCTTCGCCTGTGGCTCAGAATGACACCCTCCTGTCATTGCGAGGAGCGTCTTCTTTGTCATTGCGAGGCTGACTTCGTCAGCCGAAGCAATCTACACCGGGATTCTTCGCTTACGCTCGGAACAAGCTCCGCAATCCCCAGAGATTGCCACGCCCCGAGCCCCCCGATTTAATAAGGGGCGAACTCGCAATGACAAAAAGTGGGCGGGGACGAGCCCCGCCCCTACAAATGAATGTAGTGGCGAGGTTTATCCTCGCCTGATAAATCAAAGGACTAGAATGGCGGAGAGGGCTTGTTTTGACTTATAATACGAAGTATAATTGACTACCTTCACCTATAACAGAAAGGAGAAACATGCCGGACTATGCCTTTTTCCATAAACAATTTATGCCACTATCTGAAGCCAAAATCGGAATCCTGACCCATGCCCTCCACTACGGCACCGCTTGCTTCGAGGGCATCCGCGGTAACTGGGATAGCGAGCAGGAAAGATTTTGCCTTTTTAGAATCCAAGACCACTATAAACGCATGTTTGACGGCTGCCGCATCCTAAAAATAAATCTCCCCTACTCCATTGATGAGCTTTGCCAATTTACCAAGGAGCTTTTGGAAAGAAGTGGCTACAAGGAAGACGTATATATCCGTCCTTTAGCCTATAAAAGCTCCGAAACTGTAGGAGT
The DNA here is from genome assembly GCA_030615965.1 of Dehalococcoidia bacterium. Taxonomy (GTDB): domain Bacteria; phylum Chloroflexota; class Dehalococcoidia; order GIF9; family AB-539-J10; genus RBG-13-51-36. The sequence continues at coordinate 15,992 of JAUWYE010000018.1, forward strand.
CCGTCTCCACAACCTGGAGGATGATTTCTTTATTGTCGTGACCACACTCCCTCCTTACCTTGATATAGATAATGGTGTTCGTTGCTGCACCTCATCGTGGCGTCGCGTGGATGATACCATGATTCCACCTCGAGGCAAGATTTGTGGCATTTATGTAAGTAGCGCTCTGGCTAAAACCGAGGCCCAAGAAAGTGGCTTTGATGAAGCAATATTGCTAACTCAGGATGGACATGTCTGCGAGGGCAGTGGTGAGAATATTTTTCTTGCTTTAGGGGGGAAACTGGTAACTCCTCCGCCATCCGATAACATCCTCATAGGCATCACCAGGGACACGGTCATGAAATTAGCTAAAAATGAGTTAGGCATAGATACAATTGAGAGGCAAGTTGACAGAAGCGAACTTTATGTGGCTGAAGAATGCTTCTTCACCGGGACGGCAGCCAACATAGCGCCCATATTGGAAATCGACCATCGCCCTATAGGCACGGGCGAGATTGGCAAAATGACCGCCAAATTACAAAAGCTCTTCGCCGCAGTGATACTGGGAAGAAATCCTAAATACTCTGATTGGTATTACCTGGTTTCCTCTAAAGCCCCGATATAATCGGGGCATAACCGAATTTCTTAAACGGGAGTTACCCAGGGATCTATCCTTAAAGCCTTGAGCAGGTAGAGGAGGCGGCAACTCTGTTCCAAGACAACAGTATAGCAATAGGCTTCCTCTAACAACTGGCTGACAGCAAAGCTTCCGTGACCCCGCACTAAAACCACCTTATACTCACTTAGTAGCCTGGCTATCTCCCCGGCAAGTTCTCCCGTCTTCACCACCATCTCTGTACTTAAGATAGGCACTCTAGACAACAACGCCCGCCCTTCTACGTCACAGGGTATAATCTCCTTTTCTGTGAAGGACAAGGCAACAGCATAAGGCGGATGAGCGTGAACCACTGCCAATGCCGAAGTGTTTTGATAGATACAGCGATGAGCTTCCAGCTCCCTTGAAGCTAGGGGCGTAGCCCGATTGTTCTTATTTATCCCCGTCTCCACCAAATCCCCTTCCTGAATGGAGCCCAAAGCGCTGCCCCGATGGGTAATAACTAGATGCTCCCCAAGCTTGACGCTAAGATTACCTCCTTGGGAAGAAACCAATCCTTGAGTAAAGAGAGCTTGCCCTACCGCTTGGAATTGGGACAGCATTTTTAACACCTATGATATACGCCGTATCACAGCCACCACCCTCCCCTGAATCTCGACATTACCTGAAGTAGTATAAATGGGTTTCATCTGACTATTTGCTGGCTCCAGGCGGATGCGATTTGGCTCAGCGAAAAACCTCTTAAGTGTGACCTCTTGTTCTTCCTTAAGCCAGACCGCCACCATATCGCCATTCTCAGCACTGCCCACATAGTCCATTAAAACTATGTCCCCGTCTCCTATCAGAGCATCCAGCATGGAATCTCCTCTTACTCGAAGGGCATAAATATCTTGCTTGCCGCGAACTAACTCCTCACTGACTTCCAATCCCTCATTGGGAATAATATTGCCTGTGTCAGGCACAGGAATAGGCTCACCAGCAGCTATTACCCCCACTATGGGAATATAAACAAGTTTCCCTCCTTTTTGCTGTGGGGTCAAGAACTCAATTCCCCGAGATATGTCACTGTGGCGGCGAATATATCCTGCTTGTTCTAATTTGTTCAGGTTATAAGCTACCACCGAGGTGGAGCTTATCCCACATCCAGCAGCAATATCTCTAATAGTAGGAGGATAACCTTTGTCATGCAAAAATTCGGTGACAAAGTTGATAATTCGTTCCTGCTTTGGCGAAAGCGACTTAATAGCCATCGGTTACCAGTTGACTACTTCTTATTTA
>JAUWYE010000150.1 GCA_030615965.1 Dehalococcoidia bacterium
AGCATTCTTCAGCTCGCTAAACAGCGGGAGATAGACTGCAGTCAGGGCGATGTTTCTCTGCTTACCACCGAGCCGGAGCTCACCTTAATTCGCCGCTTGATACTCCTCCCCGAAATAGTAGAACAGGTGGCAGTTACTCTCGAGCCTCACCACCTGCCTTACTACGCCCAGGATTTAGCCACCGTGTTTCACAGCTTCTATAAGCAATGCCGGGTCGTCTCTGAAGACGAAGCGCTAACCAAGGCACGTCTCAAGCTGGTCAAGGCAACTCAGATTGCCCTGGCTAAAGTCCTTCGCCTCATGGGTATGGCAGCTCCGGAAAAAATGTGAAGCATACTCCTCTTTGTCATTGCGAGGAGCGTAGCGGTTGCGAGGCGAAGCCGAAGCAAACTCAATGAGATTCCTCGCTTACGCTCGGAACAGGCTCCGCAATTCCCAGAGATTGCCACGCCCCGACAAGTCGGTGCTCGCAATGACAGCCGCTGCTTGACGAATAATTTGCCTCTGCTGTATCATTAAGTAAACTTACCACTCTATTTACCTCGCCTTATAGCAAAAGGTTATGTGGGTGGGGCCGATGCTATACAAGATACAGGCAAAGCTAGTCCGCAGGTGGGCGTTTAGTATGGCTGCTAAGTATTGCTTTGGCAGCTTTTTTATTAATTGTGGCAGGGAGCAGGCACACTGATCAAAATAAAAACTCAGGAGGGAAAATGGCACGCGCGGTTAAAATCTACACCACCCCTACTTGCCCTTATTGCAAGATGGCTAAGAAGTTCCTGGACGACAACGGCATCAAGTATCAAGAATTTAATATAGTTGAGGATAAAGCAGCCCGGGAGGAAATGAAGAATAAGTGTGATTCACTGGCAGTCCCCACAATTTGCTTCGATGGCGAAGTGCTGGTCGGGTTTGATGAGGGGCAGCTCAGGGAGAAATTAGGTCTTTAGTTCAGTAAAGGAAATTATGTATGAACTGATTATTATTGGTGGCGGCCCGGCTGGTATGACGGCAGCAGTGTATGCAGCGAGAAAAAAGCTGAGTACATTGCTTATAAGCTACGACATAGGAGGGCAAGTTCTGGGGACTGCTGGCATCGAAAACTATATGGGATACCAATTCATCGAAGGCCTCGAGTTGATGAAGAAATTCGAGGAGCAGGTAAAGCAGTTCCCCCTTGATATGAAAACCGGGGAGAGGGTCAGCAGCTTGTCCCAAACAAATGGAGGTTTCGAAGCGAGAACAGATAAGGGTGAAAGCTACCAAGCTAGGGCAGCTATAATTGCCGCGGGCAAGCGCCCTCGCCAGCTAAATGTTCCCGGTGAAGAGAAGTTGAAGGGCAGAGGAGTTACCTATTGCGCTATTTGTGATGGTCCTCTCTTTGCGGGTGAAAATGTTGCCGTCATTGGAGGTGGCAACTCAGCCCTAGAGGCCGCCGAGGATATGATCAAAATAGCCGACCATGTTTATTTAGTATCGCTAACTCCTCTTACCGGTGACCAAATCCTAATCGACAAAGTGAAGGCTGCCAACAACTTGGCAATGTTCCTGGAGCATGAAGTCCTGGAGATAAAGGGGGAGAGCCGCGTTAAGGGGATAAAAATAAGGGACTTGAAAAGTAAACAGGAAAGGGAATTGGATGTTGGTGGCATCTTTATCGAGATCGGACTTATCCCTAATTCGGAGCCATTCAAGGGAATAGCTTCTCTAAATAGCTTTGGGGAAATTGAAGTTGGTTGTGCTAATGAAACTGGCGTACCCGGGCTTTTTGCCGCTGGGGATGTCACTAATGTTCCTGAAAAGCAGATAGTGGTGGCTGCCGGGGAAGGGGCAAAAGCTGCCCTTAAAGCTCACCGCTATCTCCAGAGGCTCAGCGAATAAATAATATTAAAAAGGAGGATTGAAATGGCCCTTTTTTTCTCAGGAAGCGAACTCTTAGAAATAGCTATAGGCATAGAAAGGAACGGTATGGCATTCTATCAAGCTCTGGCTGATAAGACCGGAAATAGGGATGTCAAAGACATCTATAATCATCTCGCTGGAGAAGAAAAGAAACATCTGGATACCTTTCAGGGCATGTCGGATTCCCTGGGGCAAGCTAAGCCTCCGGAAACTTACACCGAAGAATATATGCTTTACCTCAAATCATTAGTTGACAGCGCAGTATTTTCCAATGTTACCGGGGCCCAACAAAAGGCTGCTAAGGTATTCAATGAAATTGAAGCCCTTGACACCGGAATCCAAGCTGAGAAAGATTCCATCCTCTTTTACACAGAATTGCAGAACTTGGTGAAGGAGCGGGACCGCAAAGTAGTCCTCAACATATTGGATGAAGAGAAAAACCACCTGCGCCAGCTTTCGGAACTCAAGGCAGAATTACAAAGAATGTGAATTCTGGCTTTTTGCTGGCTATAAAAAATTAAGGAGGTGAAAATGGCTGTTAAAAAGGTTGGCGAAAAATATCGCTGTAATGTCTGTGGCAATGAGGTGACGGTGACCAAGGTTGGCAGCGGCACTCTAGCCTGTTGTGGTCAGGATATGGAATTAATTAGCTCGTAAGGTTTTAAGAGGAGTGAGCAAATGGAAAATGAACAGGCCAGGACGATAGAGGTGCTTCAGCTTGCTGTTCGGACGGAGGTAGAGGGCAAGGAGTTTTACCAGAAGGCAAGCCAGAAAGGCAGCAACAAGCTAGCTAAGGAGCTATTTCAGCACCTGGCTAGTGAAGAAGACGTTCACCGTAAGAAGTTTGAGGAAATATATGAAGCCCTCAAGAGAGGGCAGAATTGGCCTGATGTAGGACCACCACCCGAGAAAAGGAAAGGGCTCAAGTCTCTGTTCGCCGAAGCCACTAAAGCGCTAGGTAGCAAGTTTAAAGTGGCCGAGTCTGAACTCGAAGCTATCAAGATAGCTATGGATATGGAGACCAAGTCTTATAATTTATATCACTCTCGAAGCGAAGAAAGCACCCTCCCTGTGGAAAAGCGGTTCTATGAGACTCTGGCGGGCGAGGAGCGGGAGCACCAACTTGCCCTTCTCGATTCCTACGAGTATCTTAGTGACCCTGCGGGGTGGTTTACTAAAAGAGAACATTGGTCATTGGATGGAGCTTAAATAAACAAATAGGAGGGTACAACGTGGGGGATGTTGCTTTAAGTATTGAGCAGCTAACTGTAGAGGTGGAAGGGCGGGAGATTTTGCATAACGTAAATTTGGGGATGAAGCTTGGTGAGACCCATGTCCTTTTCGGTCCCAACGGCAGCGGGAAAACCACTTTGCTCATGGCGATAATGGGTTTTTCCAAGTATCGGATAACCAAAGGCAAAATCGTTTTCAAAGGCCAGGACATAACTATGTTGCCGCTGGATGAGAGAGCCCGTTTGGGGATTGGTATGTCCTTCCAACGGCCACCGGTGGTTCGGGGTGTAAAAATGCGTGACATGGTGGCTGCCTGCCTCAGGGGTCAAGAACATGAAGAGCGCATCAGTCAACTCGCAGAGAAAGCTAACCTGGCCGATTTTCTGGATAGGGAGATGAACTACGG
>JAUWYE010000077.1 GCA_030615965.1 Dehalococcoidia bacterium
GACCATCATAGAAATATTGAAACGGATGGCTAGCGACATGTTATTCATGACAAGACGTCGGCTCATGGATGGGCTGAGGAGCAAAAAGGTGACCCTGCTGACCAGCGCGACCTGTGAAGAGATAAAGGAAGACAGTGTTCGGGTAACTACTGCTGAGGGTAAGACGGAAACCATTCCAGCCGACACAGTCATTATAGCAGTCGGCTACAAGGCGAATGATCGCCTATACAAAGCCCTGGAAGGTAAAGTCCCTGAAATATACTGCATAGGCGATTCTTCTGAACCGCGAAGAATACTGGAAGCTATCCGTGAGGGATACCGCACCGGGCTGGCTTTATAAAGGTTTCAGGCACGCTGGCTGCCTGGGCGACTAGGCAGCCAGACAGAGATCCAGAGGATACCTGAGGGTGAGATTGCACACTTGCCTGGCTTATACAACGTGGTGAGCTCTTGACATACCATACGAGAAGCCGCTAGTATGCAGGGGCTACAGGAGGAAGGAGGAGGGAATGAAGCTAGTGACTTTCGGGGTTCCCACACCAGTCGGCCAGATACAACGTATCGGAGCCATGCACCAGAATAAGATTATCGATCTCAATATGGGCTGTACGCGCTACCTGGCTGATAAGCATGGTAATAGTGAGATCTACGAACTAGCAGCAGCAATGCTTCCACCTGACATGATTGCCTTCTTCCGAAGAGGAAAGGAAGGAAAAGATAAGGCCGAGCTGACCATTGACTATGTGGCAAGGTACCAGGGCAAAGGCGGCTTGCTTGGTCCCCAGGGTGAAAAAATGGTCTACGAAATGAATGAAGTCAAGCTGAAGGCGCCGGTGCCGCGGCCGAATTCCCTTAGGGACTATCTTGCCTTCGAGGGCCACGCCAGCTTTTCTGGGAAGAGGCAACTTGACAAAGGCTGGTATGAGATACCAGTGTGCTATAAGGGTAACCCTGACACTGTCATCGGTCCCGATGAAGTCATTCTCTGGCCTGTCTTCACCGATTTGCTGGACTACGAGTTGGAATATGGCATTTATATTGGAAAAGAAGGCAAAAACATCTCAAGAGAACGAGCAGAGGAATACATTGCTGGCTATACTATCTTCAACGACATCAGTGCCCGTGATATCCAGTTGCAGGAGATGCTGGCAGGTGGCCTCGGTCCGGTTAAGGGCAAGGACACCTGTAGTGTCATGGGGCCTTGCCTGGTGACCCCTGAGGAAGTGAACCCTAAGAACCTGCGGATGATGGCCCGTGTCAACGGTGAGTTATGGTCGGATAATAACAGCGGCACGGCTTATTGGAGTTGGCCTCAGATTGTTGAGTTTGCTTCCATGGAGGAGACGCTATATCCCGGTGATTTCTTAGGCTCGGGGACGGTGGAGGGTGGTTGTGGTATGGAACTCAACCGTTGGATTCAGCCAGGCGATGTCATTGAGCTGGAGGTGGAAGGTATCGGCATCCTCAGGAACCGCGTTGGAGAGAGGCCGCCGAAGCACATGTTCACTCGTTGATATTTCTGTCTACGAGGTGTTTTGCACGCTGCCCAGCATCTTGGATGGTCGGAATTTAAGTAGGGTTAGAAAGAGGGGACACTACTATGAACAAAGAATACACAGTTCCGACCTGGGAACCGGGGATCAAGCAGTTGGCTCCCAATATCTATGCCTATATCCAGGCAAAGGCTACCTGGTACTGGAGCAATGCTGGATTCATTGTGGGCAACGATTATGTGGTGGTCGTGGATTCGCTGGCTACGGTTGGACTGACCCAGAGATTCAAGGACGAGATTAGGAAGATCACAGATAAGCCAATTCGCTATTTAATCAACACCCATCACCATGGAGACCATACCTGGGGAAACCATGTGTTTGCGGGGGCTATCATAATCTCGCATAACTACTGCCGCCATGAGGCAATAGAGACAGGTATAATGGACCCTGGCCTGCTGAATACCATCTTCACTGAATTCGATTTCCGGGGAATCGCGGTCACGCCAGCTGATATCACCTTTGACAAGCAGCTTACCCTGCATATGGATGAGCGGAAAGTCCGGCTACTGCACTTTGGGACTGGCCATACTGCGGGCGACATAATTGTGCATTTACCTGAGGAGGGTGTCATCTTTGCCGGCGACTTCATTTTTTTGTATTCCACCCCGCTGGGCATGGAAGGGTCCTTTGCTGGCTGGCTCAGGAATTTGGATATCATGGCGAATCTGGGTGCCCGGGTCTATGTCCCCGGCCATGGGCCGGTGTGTGGAGTGGAAGGGCTGAATCTGTGTCGCGACTATCTTGTCTTTGTCCAAGGCGAGGCCAAGAAGCGATTCGACAAAGGCATGACCGTTGATGAAGCTGCCAAAGACATCGACTTGGGGCAATTCAAGCAATGGCCCAACCGCGAGCGCATCCTAGCCAACGTGGAACGCCTATGGCGCGAGTCCCGCGGCGAAGACCCCACCACCTCTAAACTGAATGTTGCCGAAGTCTTCTTACGGATGGACACCATGGCAAAGGCAGGAGAGTTGTAGTGCGGAATTAAATTAGGTGAGGATGAGGAATAGTCCAACCTGTTCGACATCCAACAAAAGCTTGTTTTGTTACCCAATTGCACATTCTGACGGAATGTGATCCAGTCTTTAGTCAACGCCGCTTGCCTTTCCGAAGTCCTAATTACAAGCCGTATGCCCGAAAAGGCAACGATGTCCTACGACGGTGTGCTACGCGCGTTGACAATTACACAATGGATAGTTAGACTGAAGTTAGCGTATATTAAGTAACATTCGACGAGATAGCCTGAAGCATAAAAGGGAAGGAAACTGCAGGCGAGAAGTGAAAGGAGGCGGCAATGATAAAAGGTATCATAGGATACAAGGTGTTGAGTTATAAGGACGTAGAGCCCATATTGATGCAGCTCAGGTCGCATGCCATGCAATATCCAGGCTTCGTTAGCGCTGAGAATCTCGTCAGTGAGGAGGATTTCTCTGTTGTCGTAATGATGAGCACATGGAAGACGATTGAAAGCTGGAGGACATGGGCGGAGTCAAAGATAACGAAAGATTTGCTCCGACAAGCCAAAGCAGTTGTGATGGGAACGGCCAAATTAACAGCATACAGGACAATGCCCACAAAAGAGTGGCGCTAATAAGGCATCAGTCTTTATCGATAACGGTTCCTTTCAATTTTCTGGTTATCCCAGGCATGCCTTTGATGCCGGCATAGGTTGTAAAGACACCCGGGTCAGATTGCGCATTAGACAAAAATGTTCTGCTCAGGCAGCAATTGCTTGTTTTGATCAGGAAGTCACAATCTAGCGGTTTGTTCAGCCTAAGATGGCCGCCAGTTTTACCACATGAGCTTCTATGTTATATTCTAATGAGATATAAATTCACACGATATTGAAAAAGAGATTCAAGCAATTCTAGGAAACGACGCTGTACTGGAAAAACTGTATCAACTTCTTGATTCCGGAGAATCGATTGCTCTGGTCGGCTCCGGCGCTTCCGCCGGCCCATGGCCGTTGTGGAATGAATTTTTACAAGGGTTTGTTGATTACACTCTGAAATGCGGAAGGATCAAGCAGGACGAAGCGGAGTATTTCCGAAAAGAAGCGCCACAAACCCCTTTGGAAACCGCCCAGCAATTGCGCAATAAGATTGGGGATCCGCTTTATTTCGAGTATCTCCAGGAAACGTTTAGCGACAAAGCTTCTCTGCGCACTGGTGGCGCGTTCACCCTAGCCCACCGCACTCTGATGCAACTGCCCATTCGCAATTATCTGACCCTCAACTATGATGCCGGTTTGACCAATGCCAGAGCTGCGCTCTATCCCAAAGCCACCACCTCGTATTATTTCTGGGATCAGGAGGAGGCCAGACGAATCCGTGATCGGTACTATAAACGGCAGGTATTGCATGCCCACGGCCGTCATGACCGGGCCAATTCCATTATCCTGACCCTGGACGATTACCGCAAGGCTTACGATAACCGCACTTTTGTCCGCCTGTTGGAAGATGTTTTTGCCTTTGAAAAGCTGCTCATTGTTGGTTTTGGCGTGAGCGACCCTTACATCAAACAGCTTTTCACTAATATCAGCAATATCAGCGGGGACTATAAAAAAGGTCCCTTGCACCACATTGCCTTTGTCGGTCTGGACGACAAAGACCTGAAGGTCACCCATCTGTTGCGAGAACGCGTGGAAATGATTTATGGTGCGCACATTCTCTTTTATCCCACCAGGAATCACCACCAGGCGCTGACCGACTGGTTAACGAACCTAGCAGAAAAATACGCGAAGGCCACCGGTAGCCAAACTGCCGAGGAGATTCAGCCGCTCTCAACTCCGCCGCAATTGAAAGCGGCGCTGCCGGACAAATATATTCACCAGCCTACGGATGATGCCAACTTCAAAGGCCGAGAGCAGGATTTTGCCACGCTGAATCGCTGGGGAAATGATCGGGAGACCAGAATGATTGCGGTCACCGGTATTGGCGGGCAGGGCAAAACCGCGCTGGTCGGTCGATGGCTGAAGCAGGAAAGAAGTCCGGAGCTGGCACGGATGCCGGTGTTTTACTGGAGTTTCTATGAAGACCTGGATGTGGGAAAATTCTTGGAGCAGGTGATAGAGTTCTGCCTGCCGATTGTCTGTGTTTATGGCAAGCAAGATATCGAACCCATTTCCTTCATCCTCAATGTTGTCCGTCAAGCTCGTCTGTTGCTGGTCTTGGACGGCCTAGAAGTCTTGCAGGAAGAGGCGAGCAGCCCGGCTCATGGTCAGATCAACCATCCGCTTTTGGTACAGCTTTTGCAGCAATGGCTGCGCTATCCGCATCAAGGTCTGATGATTCTGACAAGCCGCTTTCGTTTCCCGCAGTTGGCGCGCTATAGCGGTGTCAGTTTTCATAATCTGAATCTGGTGCAGCTCAGCACGCCGGATGGCATTGCTTTGTTAGAAAAATTAGGGCTCCGCGGTGAGCAGCATCTTATGGAAGCATATGTGGAGAGGCTCCATGGACATCCATTAGCCTTGCGTGTACTGGCCAGCACGGTTAAAAGATGTTGCCATGGCGACCTAGCGCAGTTTGAAGGTGGGCAAATACTGACTGCTACCGGTGAAGAAGACAGGCTCAGCCAAAAGCTGGAGCATTTGCTAAGTTTTTATGAAAGACAATTTCAGGATGGCCAGAAGGAATTACTAGGAATCATTAGTCTGTTCAAACGACCGGTGGAAATCAAGAACCTTGTCACCTTGCTGGGCAGGATGAAATCGCTAGGAAAAACGCCTCTGGGCAAAGCGAACGTAACGGACATAGACAGGCAGCTTGAGCTGCTGGTCGATGATTTCCTGATTGAAAAGACGCACGAAGGCATCACCTCGCACCCGGTAATCCGCCACTATTTTCGGACAGGATACAAGATAGCCGGCTCCCGACGCGAGGTGGCCGATTTTCTCCAATCCCGGCCAAATTCGGAACGGCCACAGAATATTGAGGAGGTCTGCGACCTAGTGGAGGCTGTGCAGTTACTCTGTGATGAGGGCGAGTTTAAGGCGGCTGATGATTTAATGACCGCCAGGTTAGGTGAAGGAGGCTATGGGTTTAATGTTTTCAGAGACATTCCGGCAGTAGCCGAAGGCCTGGAATGCAACCTAGCTTTTGTCGGTGATCCGGCCCGTCAGCAAAAGGTAGAAAAAATTCTAGGAAAGTCAAATGTTGCATTCCATTGTTCAGGGGTAGCTTTATATAACGGCTATTTAGGAAACTTGCCCAAGGCTTTGGAGTGGTGGAATATGTGTTTCGAAATCCAGTGCCAGCGGCAAGACAAACATAACCAATCAATAGCTTTATATGAAATCTCCTCTATTGAAATGGTCATGGGCAACATCCGTCAGGCATGGCAAACTATAGCTCAGACGCGGATGCTGTCACATGAAGCTAGGGACTTAGAGCATTTAGGAACTGAATTTGCCTATATGGGCTATTATGAATTTCTGCTGGGCAATTCCTGCCAGGCCTACCAAGACTTTGAAATTGCCCTGTACTTAGATCAAAAGCGATGGTCTGGCCAGCAGTCTTTAACCTCTATATGGGGAAATCAACAAGCTGAATTCTTTCTCCGTCTTCAGGCATGGAAACAGTTTGAAGCGGTAAATGTTTGGAATATCAAGATCTGTGAACGAAAGCTTTGGAACAGTTATCTTCATGTTTGTCACTTGCTCCAGGGCTGGTATGAGATCTGCCGAGGGCAATTATCCCAGGCGAAAAAGGCATTGGTGCAAGCCGAACGCGTCCTGCGTCCATCCGGTATGGTGGAGAACATCTGCCGGCTAGACTGGGTGTGGGCGCTTCTGGCAGAGGCCAAAGGGGAGTATGACAAGGGCTTGCAGCGTGCTGATGATGCTCTGCTCACCTGCGCCGATAAAGGCCTTCGCCTGCGGCAGGCGGACTTTATGGGTTTACGGGGCCGGCTGCGCCTGCTGCAATTCCAAAAAGAAAATCAACAGGACGATGATTTGCTGGAAGGGGCCGGGGATGATGGCTATGAGGCGCTTAAACTTGCGGAGCAGATTGATTATATATGGGCAAAAGTAGAAGCGCTGGAGCTACTCGCTTCCTATCATCAAGCCAGATCCTCACTCCCAGGCTTCAATGCAGAATATGAGAGGAACTTTGCCCAGCCCTATGCTAACGAGGTGGCTTCCCTCAAAGCTGGACTCTTCCTGACGGAAAAACAAATGCAGGAACTAAAGGCTCAAGCCCAGACAGAGTCTGAGAGACAGACATTGGGATGGGACAAATAATAATGAAACGAACACACATTCAGTTAGCACCTAACTAAAGTCCAAATTGTATATCATTGCACATTAGCTTGTGTTGTTCACGGTGATTACGATTCACACCCAGGCGTCGCTTGTGTCTGTGGGCGGGGACAAGCCCTACCCCTACAACACGAAATCCCAAATCTCAAGCACCAAATCCCAAACAAAAGGAAGGAAAATTTAATTCTTCTCATCAAAATATAGATGACCAAAACAGTTTAAGGTTTGAATTTCGATATTTGGATTTGTTTATGGCTTGGATTTTGGGATTTGGAATTTAGCCAATGAGATTGCCACGCTCCGCTCGCAATGACAAATAAGAGAGGTGTTACACGAGATGCCTCCTGTTATTATGGGTTGGCATGAAAGCCGGCGCTCAGCCCCCACCACCCATAATTTGCTAACTTTTTACGGAATGGGGGTAAGATTCTGAAAAATCTCGAAAGGAACGCTTGACAGTGTGTGGGGGGGTGATACAGTATAAACTAAGATTTTGGTGAAACTAAATTATTACTAATGCATTATATTAGTGAAGTACGCCTAGTTTTTTCCATTGGCTAATATGGATTTAAGCGAAGAAAAGGAGCTCGTCAGACA
>JAUWYE010000172.1 GCA_030615965.1 Dehalococcoidia bacterium
TGAGTCTTACCTTGCCCGGTGCTGCTGTGAATGAAAAGAGGGTTATAACTGCTTCCTGGATTTTCAGCTACTTCTACAGCGGCAGCATAAGCTAAACGGTTAGAATCGCTGACAACAAAGTTATCAAAGGTATACCTTGGATTGAATCTATACTGTGTAGCTTTGCTGCTTGTCCCCCCATCGGTTTGCTTGGCCAAAGGGCTAGCTGATAATTGTTCGCGATTGTGGACCACGAATTGGACGTCGACATCCTTACCCATAATATCAACTAAGGTCTTCCTTACCAGAGGATAAAGGCGCTTGGATAGCCATTCAGCGACAAAAACGTTAGGGACACTGACGACAAAGGTATTATCTTGGCAGCTTAGACCCTGGCTATTGCTAAGCCAGGTAGTATAATTTGCCTTGCTGACCTGAATTTGAAGCTTGCCTAGGGCTCTCTCCCAAATCTCTTTCGCTGGTTCCAATCTATCCCCAATCCCAACGATGCGTAACCACAAAGATAGCTGAAAGGAGTATTAATGCGCGGTTAAGGTTATAGAATATCAAGTTTTCTCAAACCTTCGCTAGGCAATGTTTGACATAATTAAAAAATTAATTAAAAATAATTTAGCGATGAAAGTGCGCACCGTTTTTATGGGCACTCCGCAATTTGCTGTGACCATATTGGAATCTTTGCTCCAGAGTTCCTACCAGGTGCTTGCTGTGTATACTCAGCCCGATAAGCCGGCTGGGAGGGGGCGCCCAGTTATTTTTCCTCCAGTGAAGAAGCTGGCTCTGGAGCGACAAATACCAGTTATTCAACCCAAGACTTTTAAATCAAGCGAGGTGGTGGAGAAGCTGGCCAGCTTTCAGCCCGAGCTAATAATTGTGGCAGCCTTCGGTGCTATTCTTCCCCCAGAAGTGCTTTCCTTGCCCAAATTTGCCTGTCTTAACGTTCATCCTTCATTATTGCCACGGCACCGAGGTCCGTCTCCAGTCGCTAATACCATTCTCTGCGGAGATGAACTTACTGGTGTTACCATAATGTCAATGGACGTTGGATTGGATACCGGGCCGATTTTAGCTCAGGAAAAAGTGGGGATTTCCTTTATGAATACCACCGGCTCGCTTAGCTCCGAGCTGGCTGATGTGGGAGCCAAGCTTTTGGTGGAGGCCTTGCCCAAATGGCTTGGGAGCGAACTCAAACCGCAAGCTCAAGATGAGTCTCAGGCTACTTATAGTAAGTTGATAACTAGTAAAGATGCCGAGATTGATTGGCACCTTTCAGCGGTTGAGCTCTGGCGGAGGGTAAGGGCGTACAATCCCTGGCCAAGCTGCTATAGTTGGTGTTGGGGAAAACGGCTAAAAATCCATGAAGCTATTCCTTTTGGCGACGTAGCAAAGGGGGAGATGGGAGAAGTAATCGCCTTGGCAGAGACGCCTGGAGTTGGGGTGGTAACTAGGCATGGTATTTTAGGACTTTGCCAAGTTCAGTTGGAAGGAAGGCGCGAAATGTCGGTAAATGATTTTGTCCGTGGGAAAAGAGAGTTTATTGGTTGCGTTCTGGGGTGAAAGTAGCTTCTCTTGCCAGCATTATTCTCCAAGCATTTCCATACAATCTAGGATAGTAGCCAAAACAGCATAAGATGCCCGAATTATGCACACTTGCTAAAAGCAGCGTCATACACCTCGCCTCTGCCCATCACTTCCCGGCGCCACGCGAAGAATGCCTGGCAGAGGCAAAGGCGACGAAGCAATCTCAAAGGAATTATTTGAGCTTGCCACGCACCTTTGAAATGGCTGCTTAGTCGAAACCGAGCCAGGTAGTGACGTTTTTTATAGACTCCCGCTCAGTTTCCACTTTGTTCGCAGGGAAATCCCAGTCAGGGTAGCCAATGGCAATAGCCATTATTATCCGCTTGGCCTCCGGTATGTGGGCGTATTTTCTTAACACCTCGGGATACATCGTTCCCTGGTCTTCGATGCATGTCCCCAGGCCGAAGTGCAGCGCAGTAAGACAGATAGTCTGTATAAAAGCGCCAATGTCGAGGAGTGGCCCACTTTCGCTCAGACAGCGATCAGTGGACATGATGATCGCCGTCGGCGCATCGAAGTAACGAAATCCTCGCTCCAGCCATTTTGCCCTTTTCTCCTTGTCCTCCCTGGGTATGTCCATAAGCTGGAAAAGCTGCTTGGCGAGGTTTACCTGGCGTTGGCGGTAAATGCTCTCCCTCGGCCAGCTCGTAACCACGTGCTCGGGGTTAGGCGGTGCTCCGGAGTTGAGCAGCTCAACGTTGCTCCGTCTTACATTTTCCAAAACCTCACCAGTGAGCACAGTTAACTCCCAGGGTTGGGTGTTCATAGCAGATGGGGCATGGCTCGCCAATTCCAGTATTTGCTCTAAAACCTCTTTAGGCACAGGGTTAGGTTTGTAACCTCTGATACTCTTGCGCTTTTTCACTGCTTCGATGACATCCATAAATTTGCTCCTTTCCCGTAATAGTTTAGTTTTTCCAAAAACTTAGCCTACTATTTCCCCACCTTGCATTGTCAAGTATTTTTCGACTGACTATCGATATCAGCCCAATATTTGGGACCTGCATCTGAGATCTTTCCATATTATGGGGCAGCAGTTATGGGTTCTGATTCGTAAAT
>JAUWYE010000061.1 GCA_030615965.1 Dehalococcoidia bacterium
AGAGTCTGGGCCGTGCCCAATAGCGAAAGTTTAATCCCTGAGATAAGAGGATACGGAAACACTGTACTCATGTCCGATATCGAAGGAAGGGGAGGACATGGAAATATCACCGGCTTGAATGGGCTCTTGCTGGGAGTTGCCCAAAAAAGAGGTTTTGAGGCTATTTGCCTGATGGGCGAGATACCAGTATATCTTCAGGGATTGCCTCTGTCCTACCCCAAAGCTTCGAAGTCCGTGCTGGAAGTCCTCAACTATAGTCTAAAAATAGAGGTTAACCTGGACAAATTGGATGAATTAGACCAAAAGGTAGAACGAAGAATTGAAGAATTTTACCAACAAATCCCCTCAGAAATAAGGGAGCAGCTGGATAGATTAAAGCATGTGACTTATGCCCAACCGGCTGAGCCTGGGCCGATTACCGAGGAAGAAGAGAAAAGAATTATGGAAGATGTTGAAAAGTTCTTTAAAAAGCGAGGTGGGGGAGGTTGAGCCAGGGATATCCTATTAAAATCTATAAGGAAGTAGAACTTCGCCGCTCTTCTTTAGTGCTGGGTTGGAGCGAAGATATGAGCAGTTTGGGACGAAAAGCTACTGGCTACCTAAATTGGAAGCTGAAAGGGCAAGAATTTGCCGAGATTGAACCAGAGGATTTCTTTCCCCTGGGTGGAGTTGCCATAAAAGGTAATCTGGCCCAATTTCCTGAAAGCAAGTTCTATGCCTGCCAGGAACATGAGCTGGTGGTTTTCCAGAGTGGCTCTCCCGGGGCTGAATGGTATAAATTTCTAAACTCAGTTTTGGATGTGGCTGAGCATCATTGCCGGGTAAAAGAGTTATATATCCTTGGGGCCATGGTTAGCTTTAATGCTCATACTGCCCCCCGGGAGTTGCTTGCTGTAGTTAACTCGGCAGAAATGAAAGAGGTCTTGAGCCAATATGACTTGGTCGGAGACATGGATTATCAAACTCCACCTGGTGAAAGGCCGACCTTGAATTCCTTTCTCTTGTGGATAGCTAAGGGGAGGAATATTCCCGGGATAAGCCTGTGGGTGCCAATACCTTTTTACCTGGCAGCAATGGAAGATGCCCAGGCTCAAAAGAAGGTCCTGAGCTTTTTGGATGAAAGATTAGACCTGAAAATTGATTTTAGTGATTTGGACCAGGAGATTCGAGAACAGAATGAACAACTAGCCCGGGTAAGGTCTCGCTTTCCTCAAATCGATGATTATATTAACAGGCTGGAAAGCAACCTTATGCTATCTGAGGAAGAAAATGGAGAACTAATTAAAAAAATTGAGGACTTTCTAAGGGAGGGAGACTGAGCCTTACTTAGACAAAAAATTCAAGATGTTAGCCAAGGTAAAAAGTGCTGCTGTGGTGGGTCTGGAGGGAGCCGTAGTGGAAGTAGAGGTGGATTTATCACCAGGCTTACCTTCTTTTACAAAGGTTGCGACATAGCACACACTTCGCTGGGGACAGGTAAAATACCCTGTAGCCTGGGGGGATTATCACCATCTATCCAAACTTTTATCTTCAACGCTTCGAGTGCTAGTTTCTTTTCAGAATATCCGAAATCTGCCAGGTTTTGGCTGGCAATCTTACAGAAGTCCTCTATCTTTTCAAGGTCAATATGACTCTCTTTGGCTTGCTCTAGTTTTTTCTCGGTCTCATGAGTTGCCTTGTGTAGTTCAGTTCTCTCATGGTTTATCTTCTCATTCTCCCTAGCTACTATATCCTCTGGGAAGCCTTTCATGGCCCATTGTAACAATTGCTCTTGTTCTTTATCGAGAGCCTTGAGCCTCTTTACTATGCGGTCTAGTTCCTCTTCCAAAAAACTCTCTTGATTTATACCGTCTTTTGATTGCTGTAAACCTGCTAGGATAATCCTCGGATTCTCAAGTGCTTTGGCAACTTCAGCCCAAACGGCCTCGTCTAATTTGCTGGCATTTATAGTCTTACTGGTGCAGTATTTGTCTGAAAGCAATCTCACTCGACCGCTACATCGGTAATAAGGCTTACCATGCACAGGGACGCCGTGGTATTTTCTACCACATGACTTACAAAAAATCCTGCCAGATAGCAAGTAGCGCAGCTTTTGATTGCGTGGGGATAGTTCTCTATTCCTGTCTAACTGCCTCTGGATAAGCTCCCACTCTTCCCAAGTAAAAGCGGTGCGGTCAACGGCATCAGGAATTAAAATGTGGTCTGCCTCAGAGCAACTAAGACGCCTCTTGCCTTCCATCTTGGTCTTACCGGCATAGCTCCTACCGGCATAGGCGGGATTGCGCATAATGCGCCCAACAGTTCCCCTACTCCACCTATGACCGCCTTTAGGTGCTGGTATACGCTTCTCCATTAGTCTACGGCAAGCCTCGTTCAAGAATATACCTTCTTGAATTAGCCATCGTCCTATCATCTTTACTGTTTCGAGGTCGCTGTTTGCCACGTTAATTCCACGTTCTTTGTCATAGCCATACCCGTATAAAATACCCCGTCCCGTTGGCAGTTTACCGTTCCTTATTCGCTCCCGCTTCCCACGCATTGTGCGTTCCCGTATCTTCTCAGCTTCCAGTTTGGCAGCGTAGCCCTTGATGTGAGTAATCAATAGACCGAGGTCTGAATTGTCCAAGTCTTCAGTTACCAGTGCCAGCCCAATGCCATTACGCTCAAGCTCTTCTTGTAAGATGATAAAATGCACCGGGTCTCTTGATAGACGGTCTAGAGTATAGGCAACAACTGCATCCACTTCCTTATCTCTTACCCACTGTCTAAGCTGATCCAGTTTAGGTCGGTCTAATGTTAGCCCTGAGTAAGTCTCTCTGATGGTGTATTCCTCTCTTATCTCGTATCCAAGCTCTTGCGCCTTGTCCTGGCACGCTTTAAGTTGACTATCAAGGCTAGTGCCTTCTCGTTCCTGGTCTTCCGTTGATACTCGGCAATAGATTGCTGCTTTCATCTTTTAACCCCCTCCTTCTTTGGCCTTCTTGGTCTTGGTCAATTGACTTAGTTGTTTCAGTGCTAAGGGGGATGGTCGGCTTTTACCACTTTCCCACCGCCGCACTGTGTAGGGCGCTACCCCCAGGAGCGCAGCAAGTTTATCCTGCGATAGTCCTAACTGTTTCCTTAGTGCCTTAATATCCATACTCTTATGTTAGCACATATGTTAGATATTAACAAGCGCTTTTATGGCAAAATCCTCAATATGGTTGATTTGGTCTTCACTGCGTGTTCCTCTCAAACTCAAACCAATCACTATTGGCAACCAGTTTCCCGAATTTCGGAGCGGTGCGGTATCGGCAGGATAGGACTTCAGGATTTGTTTTAGATGACCAGTCCCGACACTTCACGATATCAATTCGGCCCTCCTTATGACTAGCAACATCCCTCTCAATATTGAGAGTCAGATAGAGCTCGCATTGCATCCGAGTAATATCACTGCCGTAACCCAAGCTCTTGCCCCGCTTCTTCTGGAGCATAACAACGATAACGCCCTTGTCAAGTTTCTGCGACAAGGTCATCAATTCCCTCTGTAGTAGCAAAAACCATTCCTTTGACGTTGGCAGGGGAAGCCAATCATAAATGTTCAGGCCATTCGGGTCAAGGCTCGCACCTACATCTAAAGGTTCGACATCCAGATTCACGAGGGCATAATCATCGCTATTGGCGTTGAAAGCTTTGTGAAGCTCAGGGAAGTCGTCTAAGAGCATCTCTGCCTTGCCACTACCCATTTCATTGAAAAAATGTCGAACCGGGAGCTTGCCAAGATTCAGTTCTGCTAGGGCGTAAGACCAATGCGTCTTACCGGAGCCGCTATCGCCAGCCACCACAATCTGCGAGTGTTCTGGCAAGGCAATGTACTTGTCTGCCCCAAGAGGAAGCGATAAAGACAAAAGGCACCTGTGCTCCGTTCCAGGATGCACTCTACTTCTTCGCCAGTCCTTGTTCACCCACTGGATTTTGTCTCCGCCGTAGAGTATTCTGACGTCACCATCCCTAGCCCTTCGCTGAATTAACTTAATGAAAGATGGGTCGCTATAGGTCGCGCCGATAAACTCGGCAACCTCTTTCTTCGTGTGGGGTTCAGGGTTCTCTTTGAGGAATTCGTCAAAAGGCTTGGCTAGTTCCCCATATTCTCTAAACTTGTCCACCACTTGTCCACTAACTTGTCCACTTTTGAAGCTAATTTCTTTTTCACCAAGAAAATCTTTCCTCTTATTATTATTTAATTTTAATTTAGTAGAAGAATTAACAGCATAGGTATATGCACTATCAACTGCCGTAACTACCTCTTTTGGGCTTAACGGGGGCTGATTGTTATTGTTCCAGTTAATCAGCAGTTGGGTCGTTATATCCTTTGGTAGATGGTTTTTGAAATATCCTGCAAGCTTGAAACAAGTTTCATTCCTAACACCCTCGGTTACTCCTTGTAGAGCTTCTGTAACCCAGTTTGGCTGGGTATGGTGAATTAGGTCTTGTGGTCCCTGTTCGCGGTTAATACCAATGTCCTCTAGGCTGTGAATTACAATTATGCTGGGGATATTCTGGTTTATGAATTTGTACTCTTTGCCATTTGGGTGGATTGAGGGTGGGGCTATTACATAGCCCCTTTCACCTTTTATATCTAACCGTGGAAACTTCTGGGACCTTACCAGCTCTTTTGTTCGGAAGTATACGTGGTAGCCCTTGCCTGTCTTAACTACAGGTGTGTGGCTTAGAAGATTATCTAGCCCTAGCTTATTTTCAATAATTCCCTTTAGCGCAATGTATTTCTCCTCATCATCGCAGTCAAGCACGCATAGATTACTAGATATAGCGCCAGTAACTACCGCTATATTGCTGGTATCGTTATTAAACCATTGCTCTATTTCAGCTTCGGAAGGATGTCTGTTTTGGTACTCCAGCCACTTGATTGCAGGATCTTTTCTTCTGCAGAGGATTGGAATTATTGATAGCCCTTGCTCCCGGTAAAATTGAACGCATTCATATAGAAGGTTACCCATCAGCACCACCCCCTGTTACAAGCTTGCGTCTCTGTCGGCAAGCACGACATCGCCTCGGCGGGTTTAATCCACGGTCTTGATAGTAAAGTTGTTCACCTGTAGTCCAGAGGAAAGGTTTCCCGCAGATTTTGCAAGTGAAGACCTTATCGGTGGGGCTTTCATCAGAAGGATTTTCTTGAATCTCTCTGCTCATCACTTCTCTCTCTTTCCTTATCTTCCAGAAGCAAGACCATCAGACGCTTAAATGTCGGTGGTACCTCCTGAGCATGTTGCCAGTTAGTAATCACCGTAATTTTGCTATTTCTTTGGCTCTTATTCTGTTTATACCGGCCATTCTGTTGCGGCTTCTTCGTAGTTTTAGCCACTTTTGTCTTTACCTTTACGATGTTCCTTTTCTTCTTGTCCCAAGTCGTACTCCGCTAGGTATTCGTCCGTGCTCTTCCCTAGGCTTTCGGCTAATTTATCAAGCTCTGTCATCGTGCTAATTCCTCTTGCCCCATGATTCCTGGCTTGTGCCCATTGCCGGTAAGTAGGTGGATAACGTGCTCCAGCTTGTCGTTTGGAACAAGCAGTTCCATGAAGTGTTGTTATCGGTGTTATGGTAATGGTTGTCAGAGGTATTCAGCATCGTTCTTACCTCCTTTGGCA
This sequence comes from Dehalococcoidia bacterium, assembly GCA_030615965.1. Taxonomy (GTDB): domain Bacteria; phylum Chloroflexota; class Dehalococcoidia; order GIF9; family AB-539-J10; genus RBG-13-51-36. Next base: position 5,646 of record JAUWYE010000061.1, read on the forward strand.
AAGGCTTCTGGCAGATATATTTCACGATGATAACGACCACAGTGTCGAACAAACACGCCTCCGCCGGCGTGGTCCGCGCTATGGATGGACTCTACCAAACAAGTGATCTGTACTTCACCTCCAGTGGACTTGGACTTTAGGCTTATGCTGAGCTTTCACTGTTTGAATTCTCCCTAAGTGGCGAATATTCAGCTTCGTCAATGCCCAGGAGAGTGTGTATGGCGGCCGTAACCCGCTCATCAGCCTCAGGTGTTGGCATGTATCTTATCTCGAGCACTCGCAGGGGAATCCCTTTGCGACTAGAGCGACGCAGTCTCACATCGATTTCTCCATTTTCCATCTGTTGCTAAGCATATTAAGTTACCCCTAAGACTTGTCAATATGGTAACTTTTTGCTAACATGAGAAGCGTGAAGCCAAAGACTATCGAGAGGGCCTTTGAACTTTGGTCTGAATGGGGGGGACTTATAAAAGAAGCACGGGCCAAATTTCATTTTAAGGTGGATTTCACGCGTGAAGAATATGAGCATTGGGAGAAGACTGTGGGCTGGAAATTGGTCATTAAGGAATGCTTCAAAACTCTCAAAAGCCTTTGGCTTCCGTGGTGGTTTGATGGATACTGGCTGCAGTGTTTTTGGGGGGGTTGCAAAGCCTTAGCATACTATTCGGGCAACCGGCCATGGGACAAAGATCTATCAAGCATGGAGGATAAGAGGTTCCTAAAGCCTTATTACCCTGGTTACACAATTACATTTTCACCCTACTCTAATGGGGAACTTGGTGTGCCGTGGCCATTTATTTTTTCTACCCCTTTCCCAATAGTTTATGAACAGAAGGTCGCAGAGGCCCTTAGTGAAAACGGGGAAATCTTCTATGGAGCACAGGAGTTTATGTGGGGGGGTAAACGTGAAACGAGGGTAGGTCTATTCAAAAAATTAAAGGATGGTCGGTATGAATATACCCCCGCTGTTTTTAAACCACCTGCTGGGAGTTTTACTAAAATCCATTTTTCTAACAAGCAGGCAGCATCCCCTGCTCTTATGAGACTAGAAATGCCGTTGTTTCTAGCTACAGATGACATATTGGAAGAGGCTTTAAAGCAGATTCGACTCTTCAGGCAAGGATTTCTCCACTACTTAGGCCACCCACTAAATAAGATTGCCCAAGGGGTTAAGTTTTCAACAGGGGAAGAGCAAATGAAGAAGAAATTAATTATAAAGGAAGAAACTTTGGCATTTAGGGAGGGGAAGTATTCCTTTACACAACTCCTGCAAAGGGAATTTAGACGAGACAAGGAAATTCAGGAAACTCTGAGCAATTATGAAAAGAAATATGGACGAAGACATCCGAGATATAAGAATGAAGCAAGGCAACTAGCACACAAGGTATACCTGAGAGTTCGCCGATGGCTCAAAAGGGGTGCTACCTCCCCAGGAAAACCTAATCGTGGATGGTGGTGGGAAACCTTAAGGGTTTAATTAACACAGATTTCCCCAAGGTGAACACATACTCTGCATAGAGCGGGGGTTCATCTAGCAAGATTTGCATATAGGCACCATCAAGAACCTACTAGTAAGTCATTCGTTTAAGTATTCAATTCCTAGAGTTAGAATGTCCATAGTTTGATCTCTATTCTCGGAGGTCCGAAAAGCCAAGCATCATACGAGTTGACGGATGCAAGTCCCTTTCCTGCGATATAGCATCGTTTCTTAGCAAATTCACTCTTCACATGAACCGAGCAAACAGATGAAAGCCCTGTCTCAGCAAATTTCTTCATGCCACGCTCTACTCTGAATCCACAGCCTCGGTGTGCTATATCAACCACGACTTTAGGTCTTAGATGGTGGTTTGCAAGAGCCCTTCGGATACGTTCATTGAATATCTCCCCGCATATAAGTTGCCGATACTAGTGCTCCAACTGCTGATACCAGCAGATTCGAACCCTCTGTGATTTTTTTGGTACGACCACCTACCACCTTGCGGCTTGCGACCTACGACCAGCACCGCACCCGCACCCGCAAGTTTTGTCGTGCTGGCACGGCACGGGTGTGGTGGTAGTCGTTGCGGTTGCGCTATGGTAAACCAGTATGGTAAACCGCTATGGTAAACCATATGGTAAACCATATATGGTAAACTACTATGATAAGCAGCAAGATGGCACACAGGCAGCACAAATCTCCGGCAAGGGTAAGATACGAGCAGTCTCACCCCACGATGTCCTTCCGTCTCGAGAGGGGCTTATGCAATCAGTTAAAGGCATTCCTGGATCAACGGGGCATATCCTGTTCCGATTTTGTAAAGGAAGCTATGGGCGCCCAGGGGGCCATCATTAAGGAAGCTGAGGAGGCCCGATTAGAAGGGTACAAACACGGCTGCGAGGAGGAGAAGCTGAAGGCGAAAAGGGATATGAACAGAGCTTTGAGCGATGAAAGGACAAAGCTCAGGGCCGAAAAGGAACAAGCCGTAAAAGAAGCCAGAGACGAAGGGTATAACAGCGGCTATGAGAGAGGCAGGCTAGATGAAAGTGAGCATAGCAATAAAGTCATTAATGACCGGATAGTGAAGCTAAGGGCTGAAAAGGAAGAATCGGTCAGAGAAGCCAAGCGTGAAGGCCACAAACAAGGTTATTCTGAGGGATACGCACAAGCTAAAGAGATGTACCTCGTTTCTTATAATTGCGTGTTTTGTGGGGAACGCATCGAAGTCGCGACTGAAAAGGAAAAGAGCGCCATCAGCCGAGTTGCAAAGGAATATGAATGGGGACACGAGAGCTGTCAAGCCAAGGAGGAACAGAAACGGCAGGCACAAGAAGCAGAAAGGCTAGAGGAAGAGGCTAGACGGAAGGAATTTGAAGCAAAATATGGCACCAGAGCTATGGAACGCGGCTTTGAGTCGGATATAGGGTAGGCGTGATGTCCACCTCTTGTCTGAGATAAGCTCGTTTGTTTTCGGGTTGCCCGTAAAGAGTTCACTTAATTTGTCAGGGATGGACCACCCTATCCACAAATACGATGGCCCTTTGGGGCTCATGAGTGTTAAAAACGTCCCTCACGGCATCCAGCTTGTGCATCTTTTGAGGAACTATAGGAAGGAGCTCACCAAACGCGTGAGCAAGGTCGTTCTCCTTGTTCAGAGTTTCCCTGACTGCAACGCTGCTATCGACTGAGATAACGCTCCAACAAAGGAGAATTGAGGCCAGAACCGCTAGGCAACGGGCGTGTGGTCTTGAGTAAAGCTTGCTCATCGGAGTTAAGATTCCCTTCGTAAACAAATAATTCGATGATCTATGTGGCTCAGGCAAACAAAGTTAGGCCTTGCACTTGTCCTCCATAATTGCTTGGCCTATTTGACGCTTTGGATAGCAAGCATTAGAATTCACTGAAGGAGGACTGCAGGCATAGCGATATTTCCGGAGACTATCAGAGCCGCAATCTAGCCATTCGGAGTCCAGACATTGCATGGGCTCATTATGCGATGTCCTTGGGTTGAGGTGATTGTCGAGGGGGCTAGAAATGGTCGCAGGAGGAATACTGTAATGGAAGATCGTGACGTAACGTGGGCGCAGAACGTCGTTGACAGGTGGTCAGTAAAAAAGGAAGTGCCAGCGCCGAGGGTGACAACGATATCGACAAGCGAGGAAATTGCGCTGTCGGGATATCAGAACCCCACTATCATACTGAATGAAAAGGCCTGGGATAAACAGGAGCTGGTCGGGAAAATCCTCTTGCTGGCCGATGCGTTCAGTTACCATGCCCAGTGTGCCTCGGGCGCTGAACCTGACGATGAAAAGGCGAGCGAACTAGCCC
>JAUWYE010000042.1 GCA_030615965.1 Dehalococcoidia bacterium
TAGAGTTTAGACCCATGTCAAGGCTTTGTCAATATCTAAGGCTGAATCACTGGATTGTCCAAGCGCTGAACATTCCGCTAGATTGTGCAATAAGGTAAGGATTCAAGCTTTCTTGTTGAGCCTGGACACGTGTGCCATTTACTTTTAATCAGGGTGTCACAGGTTCGAAACCTGTACGGCCTACAAAGCTAAATAGACCGCCCCTGCCGGGGAGTTTTGAAGAGAATCAGGGTGTCAAGACACTAGGTCAACCGACACCCTGATTTTAGTATTTCCATGACAAAATGGCAAGTAAATGGACCATAAAAAGGTTCCTTTTTTAGCCTTGACAGCCAGATGCCATGGATATATTATGGACACGAGCAATAAGAGTCAGCATACCTCATTGCGTGTTGGAATGGGAAATATCAATTAACTCAGGAGGAGTGAAAATGACATCAGTAGACGAGGTCTATCGAAACCTGCAGAAGTACCTTGATGAAAAGACTCTCGGCTTTCCCGCTGCCAAATCAGGATCGGATATTCGATTACTGAAGCAGCTTTTCAGTCCTGAACAAGCCAAAGCAACCATGTGCCTAACTCATAGACTGGAACCGATCGATCTAATCTATGAACGGGTGAATCAAGAAGAGTTCACAATTGAGGAGCTGGAGAGAGTCCTATACGAGACAGCCGGGCGTGGACTGATATTCTTTCAGGATGTAGGCGGAACCAAGCATTTCAAGAACATACCATATGTGATTGGATTCTACGAAGGACAGCTGGATAATCTAACGCCTGAATTCAGGGCTGCCGCTCGTGCCTATGACGCGGATGGGTCGTTTCGGCTTGCATTCTTAGGCACAAAAGTGCCTCAAATGCGCACCATACCCATACAACAGAGTATCATTCCGGAACACCACGTGAGCAATTACGATGATATAAGAACTCTTGTGGAAGAATCAGATGGACCGATCGCGATATTCGAGTGCATTTGCCGGAAACAACACGAACTAGACGGGGATCCGTGCCGAAAGACAACGCGGAAAGAGACCTGTATGGCCTTCCGCTCCTGGGCGGAGAGTGTCATAGAATTCAGGAAAGGAAGGCAGATATCCAAACCTGAAGCGCTTGAGATCTTGCGTAAAAACGAAGAGGACGGGTTGGTCTTTCAACCATCAAACACCCAATTTGCGGAATTCATATGTTCATGTTGCGGTTGTTGTTGCGGGATTTTGGGCTTGCAGAAGTCTTTACCTCAACCACTTAATCATTGGACTAGCAACTACTTCGCTGAAGTCGACCCAGATATCTGCAGTGGCTGCGAAACCTGTATCGATGTTTGCCAAGTAACTGCCATGAAGTTCAATGAAGATGACAGGGTATCCTTTGTTGACCTTAATCGGTGCATTGGGTGCGGCAACTGCGTACCAGCCTGTCCGGATGGGGCTATTGCCCTCCTCAACAGAGAATCAGAGGTTATCCCTCCTAAGGATCATGATGCTCTACATGAAGTTATCATAGGAGACAAGTAGAGAAGGGGACTTTTGGAGCAACTGTCTGCAACCAGTGTACAATCTCCTGTAGACTACTTTGACCTGGACGCTCTGAATACACTGCTTGAGTATAATGCACATGAGATGCCAATACCCAGCAATAAGTAATCTTCCTTTTTTACACCGTGCTTTCACGCTCATTCCTTAGGCGTAAAACCTGGGGCACCTTTTTAGTAAGTCGGTTGTTCAAGCAATTAAACAAGCTATTTTTATCCAAGATAGGACAGAAAATTGCGGAATTTAGGGTACTCCAGGATACTACTTCACAATATAAAGAGGTATGAAGAAAAAGAAAGAGGGGCTAGCGCCCCTCTTGAACGCCCCTGAATTGCACTCACTAGCCCTAGTAGTAAACCACTACTCCCCGCACCTCTAACTTTCTAATATTCTACATTGACCCCTCTTTGCTCAAGCTGAGGGATATAGACATTCACCGAAGTGGCGCTCAAGGGGTTGTCCTTCAAAAACACAAGATCTCCGTCTGAAAGCCCGCTGTTCTCCACCAGTGCTGAGATGTCACTTATCTGGTTCCCCAAAAGGTTGAGCTGGGTTAGGTTAGTGAGGAAGGCCAGTGGTGAGACGTCGCTTATCTGGTTAAACCAAAGGTTGAGCTGGGTGAGGTTAGTCAGGGAGACCACCATGTTGGTCAATTCAAAGCCTTGGTATTTTTTTGCATTTTAAAGAGGCGCCTGCATAGCACCAGGAGGTGTTCGGCACTTTTCTCCAGATTGGACAGGTCTATGGTAAAACTGGTAAGTTTGATGACGAGCTAGCTGGGACAGTATGCTCAGAGAGAACAGCGCGTATGAAAGGAGATTTGACCGGCCTTATGCGAAGCTCACCGTCAATTCTGTTGAGGAGTCAGCAAGTAGACTACTAATATAGGCTGGTAATTAACATGGGCAATACAATCTCATGAATAGCCACAAACAGAATGAAGTTCGGAAATGGGAAAGGCTAAGGAATAGAGCAATACCTTTGTTAATATTGATTCTAGTTCTAGCAATTACTATTGCTCTCTTTCTTTTCTTCCTACAGAACCCAGAGAAGATAAAGGAATTTGAAAAATATGGCTATCCGGGAGCTTTCCTTATTAGTCTGGTTTCCACTGCCACTGTCATTTTACCTGCGCCTGGTATCCTATTAGTTATCGCCCTAGGCGCTACTTTAAACTCGGTTCTGGTGGGGCTAATCAGTGCTGTGGGAGGCAGCATAGGGGAGATGACTGGCTATATGTTAGGCTACAGTGGTCGTGGCTTTGCCAGAAGCAATAAGATGCTTGTCAGGGCAGAGGGGTGGATGAGGAGAAGGGGGTTTGTGACTGTCTTTCTTTTCTCACTAATTCCACTTCTCCCTTTTGACGTAGTCGGCGTGGTATCTGGTGCCCTTCGTTTCCCCATCTGGAAGTTCTTGCTGGCATGCTTCCTTGGTAAAACACTGCTTACTATAGTCCTGATACAGACTGGTGCCTGGGGATGGGACGCTTTGCTACGCTACATTGGTTAGTATTGTATTGAGGACAGGTCTATTTAGCATTATTTCCTGTTATACAACCTTTTTTTCAACACAAACGAAATATGGAATAAATGATATAATGTGTGTGCAAGTTCGCTGGGATTCTATCGACTCAAGGAAGGCAGGTAATGTTGGTTCAAAGCAATAGAAAGATTGGCTACGCACTCGGTGGTGGGGCTGCCCGTGGACTATCGCTTGCTCCAACATCAAGGCAGACCAAGAAGCCAAGATAATTCCGCTGATTATGCTTACTGCCATCGGCCATGAATTCAACAAGAAGTTTGCCATAGAGATGGGCGCTCACGGATACATAACCAAGCCATTTACTACCCAGGAGTTGATGGACGTGATCACCCCTCTACTAGCTAAAGCACCTTAGAGTCATAATATTGCCATGTACCACCAAGAGTGCTAGTTATGATAGAACGAGAATTTTTCAAATTGTGCCACGGAAGCTACTACAGCTTGTCTGAGTTAGCCCGAGCTTTTCTTTGCTTACATTGCGTGGAGCTATGGTAACAGTTCTTATTTTCTTCTCTTGCGGGCTGCCGCAGCTAATGGTGCTACCGCTATCCAGATTGTAATTGTTATCAGCATAGCCAGCGGATAATTAATATCAACCAAACCTATTTTGGGAGCGATGGCTCCCCAGAGCAACATAAAGAAAAACGAACTGAGAAAGAAACCGGGAATTGCCGCCAGTATTGTAAAGTAACCCATTGACTAATCCTCCTTTGAAATCTCTTTTAGCTTTAGATCAACTAATGAAACTATACAAAAACGAACTGCTTCTCACAAGTCATGCAGGACCTCTATCTCGGTGTTGCCTGAACCAATCGCAATCGGTAGTCCCCAAATGATGTAGTAATCCTTAGATACAACATAATAATTTCTGGGGATTCATCGGTTTAGCCCTGCTCTTTTCTAATCTGTTCCACCTCTTTTTCTACTGCTCTTTTCTGCGACTTTCCTTCAAAGACAAAGATACGCAAATAATGGGGCAATATGATTAACAGACCCCAGGGGCCCAAGACCCGTAGCAACCGGCAGACAGTCCTGCAATACCTGCGCCAATGATGTTCACTTTCTTCACGGTCGTTGCCTCCACATCCGTGTCGAATTGGTTGTATTGTAGCATGACTATTGTATGAAATAAATAGAACGATGTTTTACACAGTAAGGGAATAATTCAAGCTTTCGTGAGCCTAATGAGACAATCTGGACAATTGCTACATCGGCGAGCTCAGTGAAGATATTCTTGCATGGGCTAATCTCTAGGTTTACGTAGCACAGAGATCAGGAGACATATGCCCATGAATCCGGCAAGTATGTAGCCTATGAGACCAATGACAGGCATACCAGCGACAAGGGGCGGTATGTCTGATGTTATTACCATTGATGAACCGACGAGTAGCGCTGCAACAATGACAGCAAGAGCCAGACGATTGCTTGCTTGTTCCAGACTCTTTCTCATTGGCTCAAGGCCAATGTGCTCGAATTCTATCTTAAGCAGTCCTTCGCTTAACTGATAGAATATATTCTTTACCTGATAGGGCAGGTCTCTTATTAGCTCCCAAAAGTCCAAGAGAGTCGAGGAAAGCTCTCGGGCCTGACGTAAAGGACTGAAGCGGCGTCTTAGTAGCTGTTCCCCATAATGTCTGGTATACTCAGCCATATCAAAATCAGCCCCGAGGCGGCGTGCGATGTCCTCACCAGTGGCCAGTGCCTTTAATAGCCAAATGAGCTGTGTGGGAAAGCTCAGGTTATGCGTGGGGAGAAGCTGACTGAGCATGTTCAAAAAAGACCAAAGCTTTAATTCGGTGGTCGGAAGATAGGCGTGCTCCTGAATTAAGTAGGCAACATCTCTCTCCAAGGCCTCTTCGTCGACTGGACCTGTCCTGTGCACCAGGCTTAGCAGGGATTTGGCAAACCTTTTCTCATCCTGGCGCGACGTTTCGTAGAGGAGACTGGCTAGCTTTTCCCGCTGGCGCATAGAGGCATATCCCATCAATCCAAAGTCCAGCAAGCAGACTACGTTGCCAGGCATGACCAGCACGTTGCCGGGATGGGGGTCAGCGTGGAAGAAGCCATGCTCAAGCGTGGAGGTAAGCAATGCATCGGCACAACGGTGTACGATGAGTGAAAGGTCATATTGACCAGCGACAAGCTTCTCCGTTTCCGAAACAACGATACCGTCAATATATTCCATAACCAGCACCCGCTCTGTGCACAGCTCGCGGTAAACTTTTGGTATGTGAATATATGCGTTGTCCCTGAAATTGTCTCCAAAGTGCTGCATATTGTTTGCTTCCAGCCTGAAATCGAGCTCTTTTCTAATGTTGCGAGAGAACTCTTCAACAAGCCTCACGGCATCCGTAACACCAAATCTGCGGAGACGACGCCTAGCCAAGACAGCAAGGTCGTGCAGGATATCCAGGTCTGCATCAATTATCTCCGTGATACCTGGCCGCTGTATCTTCACAGCGACAATCTCATTTGTCTTCAGAACTGCTCGATGTACTTGAGAGAGGGAGGCGGCAGCCAGTGGTTGGTCCTCAAAGGACATGTATACTTCATTAATCGGCTTGCCAAGTTCAGCCTCAACAACACCCTTGGCTATCTCGGCAGGTACAGGAGCCACCTGATTCTGGAGCTTTTCGAGTTCCATAATAAAGCTGTGAGGTGCGATGTCAGGTCGTGTACTCAATATCTGTCCCAGTTTGACAAAGAGCGGTCCCAACTCTTGCAGAGCAAGGCGTAACCTCTCTGGACCTGTCTTGCGGGCGAACTGCTCTTCATGGCCATATAGGATACGCCTTGTTATGCTGCTATGCTCCCAGACACGCAGCTGATCGAGAAATTCGCCGAAGCCATATTTCACAAATGTACTAATTATCTGCCTTAATCGCCGCAGTTTCCTGTAGGCAATTCTTGGTCTCAGTGACCTTAACATAACCTACGACCTCCTATTCAGGGGCAGTAACTTATTGGAAATTATGAGGTTTGAAGTCTAAATCTGCTGGTCCTCTTTATCAGTGTGACCAATCTCTTTCTCTGGTTTGAAGTAGTCGACCAGGCTCTTCCCGAATTCCTGGGCTGCTTCGCCTACATCTCTGAACTTTGCCTTGACATCGTCATCCTGAAACCTTCTGCCAAGGGTCTCTCCAGATTCAACGACACTCCGCCCCAGTTCCTTTGCTTTCTCTTTCAAATCGGGGTCGTTGAAAATCTCACTGATCGCCTTGCCAAAGGCTTCAAACATCAGCGCAAAGCTTTGGGAGGCTGCCCTTTTTGTAGGTTCCTCTGTCTGTGACATAACACCCCCCTGCATTTTGGCAAGAGTTAGATGATAAGTTGAAAACCATCTTACTACATATTCCTGTATATCGCAATGAGGAAGGGTAGAGAAGTTCTCTCACCTGTTGCAAAAAGAAGTTGTAGAATCACCATCGGAGAGCACGCTATCCTGACGACAAAATAATACCATCTTCTTATGTTCAAGGTCTTGGTATGGTGGATTGCGAAGATGAGATTCTAACAGAGATAGTGATTGCCGTACAATCCCTAGAAACATATTTAAACTAATGTTACGGTCAGCCAGAATGTGACTTAGTTAGCACATGCTATTCCTACTGACATAACTCTCAGCAGACTCATTAAACAAGGCGCTATTATGTTCAACTTTATCCCTGGGACACAAATCGCATCATTCGCTAAAGCTTTGGGCTGCATCCTCAGCGCAGGCATAAACCTTAAAGATGGTAGAAAAACCGGTAAGCTCAAGAACTTCTCGAACCTCCGCCTGTACTCCTGCCAGCAGAAGATCGCCTTTCTCTCGTTTAGCCTCTTTGAGCGCTACTAGAAGAGCCTTTAGACCAGCGCTGCTGATAAACCACACCTCTGATAGGTCAGTAACCAATTTCTGTGCGCCTTCAGAGATAAGCGAGAGTAACTTTTGCTCAATAACAGGGGCAGTATTGGCATCAATCCTCCCTTTCAGGACAATACTGACGACATCACCTATCATTTTGATATCTAGTTCCATCTTTCCTCCTTAAGCTTCTTGCGAAATATGCTTCATCATTATCACTTCATTATGTTTCCTAGTATAGAAGACATACCTAACCTCGTCCATCATTTGCCTCATAAGAAAAATCCCTAATCCACCCAATTGCCGGTCGAACAGTTCGGAATCTATCTCTGGAGATGGAATAGAGGTAGGGTCAAATGATTTTCCCCAGTCTCTGATCCGTATCAGAAGGTCATTCCCTGACATTGAACAAATGATTCTAATAGGCTTCTCGCTCTCACCGGAATAAGCATGTTGGATGATGTTAGTGCATGCTTCATTAACTGCCAACTGGATTTGGAATATCTCCTGTTCTATGCCGAGTTGTTTCATAGCCTCGGCGATAAAATCGCTTATGGCAGCCAGGTTTTCTAGCTTGGCCTTAATCCTCAGTTCCAACTGATTGCCTTTCGTTTGTCTTCCCTTCATAGATAGGTTCTCCTAAGTGATTTTCAGGATCACTAGCGTAATATCTCTAGACGTGGTTGCTTACTAGCAAATGCTAACACCTCGTCCTTAGCCCTCACAACCATATATTGCACCGAGACGGTGCTATTCTCGGCGATCACTTTGGCAAACCTCGAACAACAACCATCAAAGTGATATCATCAAACTGGGGCGCATTGCCCACAAATTTGTCAACCGCCGTGAGTAGGGCGTCTCGTATTTCTTGTGCTGAACGTCCCAGGTTAGCTTGTGCCACCTCTAGCAGCCGCTCCTTGCCAAAGAACTTCTCCTGTCGATCCTGCGCCTCAGTGATACCGTCTGTGTAAAGTACGAGCGTGTCCCCAGGGGTGAGCTGAACGATACCCGGAGGCCACGTCTCGTCTTCATATACCCCCAATGGGATACCCGTTCTGCGTAGCGCTTGAACCGCTTCGCCGTTTTGAGCGTGGAGAAGATATGGTGGGTTATGTCCGGCATTGCAATATGTCAATATTCCGGTGACGGGATCGATGATGCCGTAAAAGACGGTGACGAACAGGTCTGAGTGGGTGTCCGTTAGGATACGGCGATTAGCGGCACTGAAGGCAAGCTCCGGTTGCTTATCATATTCGACAGCGTAGGTGCGGATGAGGGTCCGCGTCAAAGCCATATACAATGCTGCCGCCATCCCTTTGTCAGTAACGTCGGCGACCAGGATCCCCAATTTTCCGTTGGGGAGCGGGATGTAATCGTAAAAATCACCGGATGTCTCTTTTGTTGGCACCAGGGTTGCCGCCAGTTGCCACCCAGGCACATACGGAGTATCGCTGGGTAAGAAGCTAGCTTGTATTCTCCCAGCTAGGGCCAACTCCTGCTCAACTCTGTGGTGAGCTAACGTTTGGGCATAGACCTCAGCACCACGCAGTGCTGAGGCAATCTGTGCCGCAAGGGACTGAACGGCAGGCAATAGACTAGCTACGGCATCGGGGTTCCGGAGTCGTGATAAATAGATCCCACCTATTGGCTCTGCACTTTCGACGTCAATAATAGGAGCTACCACCAGAGCGTTGCTGGCCGGTTGTTTCTCCCAGGGCAGTGCTGCTCCCGGCAGGAAGTAGTGTGCCTCAGATGTCGTGCGCAACCATTCCCAGATCGAAGCTACAACCGGTGGCTGATCATTGGGATGGTGTAAAATGATCTGAACAGGGAAGATACAAATGTCTATCCGGCTATCTGGGAACATATCAGGGACGTATTCCCTCAATACGTCGGGCAAAGTGGAAGCGTCGGGGGGAGCATTGATAATCGCACGCCCTAACTCCTCCAATTTTTCTAGTTCGCGAGTGCGCTCGGCCACCCGCTGCTCCAGGCTGTCAACCAGGTCACGCAACTGGGTGGTCAAACGTTCGGTAGTTTCCCTTGATTGGGCAAGATCACTGACCATCTGGTTCATGGCACTGCCCAGCGAAGCCAGCTCGTCTGCTCCTGGTATCGAGGTTCTAGTGGTTAAATCCCCTCTTGAGATCGCTTCCGTCGCCGAAACAAGACTCTTAATGGGCCGGGTGATGCTACGGCTGATCCATATTCCGCCCGCCGTACCTGCTGCCCAGGCTACCACCACCAGGGTCAGGGCTATAGCCAGTGCCTGATTTTGCCGAGCTCTTGCTTCCCGAGCGTTTTGAGCGATTATCCCCTCTCGCAGTTCCACGAAGCTGGAGAGCTTGGCATGAAGGTCGCTTTTTATCTCGTTACCCTGCCTCTGCCACAGGAAAATCGCCGATTGGGAAAAGCCCTGCTCATGCAGTGTGATTTCCTCCTCAGCGATCTCTAGGAATTCATAATGCAGCGTATTGATGTCAGAGAGGAGTCGTCTATCCTCCTCGGATTCAACTAAGCCTTCCAGCTCCGTTACCGTCTCGGAATAGTGAGACTGCCCGGTGGTGAACGGCTCTAGGAAGTTTTGGTCCCCGGAAAGTAGATAGCCGCGGATACCGTCGCTCTCCTGTTCCACAGCCACCTGTAGCTCCAGAGCGCCGGTCAACAGAAGCTGGTCCTGTTCAGCTATCGAGGTCAGTCTTTGCCCTACAATGTTGAGATTGTAGATGGAGACAGCCGCGACTATCAGGGTTAACAGGGCACCAAAACCGAATCCGAGAAGGATTCTATGACTGATCTTGATGCTAAGCCAGCGAGGCATGCTATCCTCCGATTAATCTCTCCCCAAAAGCCGATTTACCTCAGGCACAACCTCAGTCACTGCTTCCCTGGCGCTCTTCAGACCTTCCCAAACCGGCTTAAAGGCTTCATCGAAGAGGCGCTCAGCCTCAGCCGCTTGCCCACCTTTGAAGATCGGAGCAGGGCGTCCACGCTCCGTCTCTTCAAGAAAGACCGTTGCATTGTGTAGAGGTTGTTGCTTCATGAAGACATCCGCCTGTCCTACCGAGCGCCTAGCGGGTACGGCAATCCCAGATTCGGTGAAAATAGCCTGGCCTTTGGGGCTCTCCAGCCACTTGAGGAAGGTCCAGGCAGCCTCCTTGTTCCTGGATGCAGCCGTTATCACGTAGCCTCCCCCGCCAGCGACATTAACCCGGTGTTTGCTCTGGGGCAGGCAAACTATATCCCATCTTAGGCCTGGTGTGGCAGCAAAGCCAGGTATCAGGGCATGATTGCCAAAGGCCATGGCCAGCTTCCCATTCTGGAAAAGTTGCCCGATGCCGAGAGAGGTTCTCTGCACTTCATACGGTGGGGTCACCCTGTCAACGTTAGTCAGGTCAGCAAGGAACTGGATTGCACCAATAGCTTCCGAACTGTTGAGGAGCGTTTTAGTGGGGGCAAAGTCATCATCGTAGACTTCACCACCGTTTTGCCATACCCACAACCGCCACCAGATGTCCGGTTCATAGGCGAAGCCATATTGCTCTATCTCACCATCCTCCTTTTCAGTAAGCTTTATTGCCGTCTGACGCAGGTCCTCCCAGGTCCAGCCACAAACCGGATAAGAAAGCTTGGCTTCATCGAAGAGCGTCTTATTATAAAAGATAACCTTGGTGTCATTGTCGCGGGCAAGGCCGTAAAGCGAATCTTGGTAAGTTGAAACACGCAGAAGCCCCGGGTAGAAGTCAGTGAGGTCATAGTTATCCCTGTCGATATATGGATCCAGGTTTTCCAGTAAACCCCGGGCGGCGTAGATCGGGATGTCCTCCAAGAACATAACATCGGGTGGTGAATCACTGGCAAGCCATTTCTCAGCCGTGTCAAAATAGGTAGACCACGGTTCGTGCCGAATTTCCACCTTAATATTTGGGTAGTCCGTCTCAAAGACCTGGATAACCCTCATATTTACATCTACTTCCCATGGATCACCCCAGAAGGACCAGGTTATGGTCGCCGACTGCTCAGGTTCTGATGTAGAATTTTCCTCATCCTCTGGAGTTGTCGGTGGGCCTTCTTCCTTGGCACAAGCTCCCAGCGAGAAAGCCAATGTAATAGCTATCAAAATAAGTGCTATGTGTTTTATCACCTGCATAGTCAAACTCGGTACTAGTTTAATCCTGGTGTGGAAAGTTGTCGTAGTTCCCCACTTGCTCTCATAAACAACAATATAACTTATACGATATTGGTGAGTCAACAATGCGTGTGCTCTTAATAACGCATTGTTGGCGCTATAAGAACTTGGCTCCCCGGAATTTTCTTCTCTAGGGCGAATTTCATCTCATCGATAGCCTTTTGAACCTCTGCCATCTTCTGGTCACCATCAAATTCCAGAAGGATTTGAATATAAACATCACCTCCTGATCTCCTCGACCTGACTCCATGAATAGCGACATATTCCTCGAAACGGGTGGCCAACTCCCGCAATATAACTAGCTGGAGAGATTCATCTAATGTCCCGTCGAGTAAATCATACACGGACATTGAGATGACTCCGTAGACTGAGAAAACCAGAAAACCAAGTACTGCAATTGAACCAACGGGGTCTATGTAAACCGCCCAAGAGTAGCCTCTGAAGACTAAGCTCAGTCCCAGAATCAAGAAGACGCACAAGGTCGATACTGTTTTCATCCGGTATAGTCGCCATAGAGATTCAACAATCGGCGATGATTGTCTTTTTGCAATTTGACGGTTGCGCCGCCACATCCACGCATTTACAATCCCAGCAATGCCGGAGAATACCACACCAATCCCCACACCCACTTCACCAAGAGACGCCGGGTCCTGAAACCGCTCGATCACCGCATAAACAATGATGACTATGGAGATAACCATCATCGCGGCCACCACCAGGCTTGATAAATTCTCTAACTTTCCGTAGCCGTAGTTATAGTTGGGGGTTACTCCCTTAGCTACTCTCCGCACCGCCAACCAGGATACAAGCACTGCAACAAACAGACTGAGATTTCTCAAAAAGTCGGAAAAAACCGTAATCGAATTAGACAGGACCATTACAGTGACGCCCATCAAAAGGCCAATAAGCCCAAGAAGGAAACTCACAAAAATGGAGCTCTGTTTCTCTTGATAGCTACTTGCGTTACCGGATAGAGGTTTCTTCATAATGTTCCTCGGGCTAACCTAATACCTGAATCTGTGAAGTGGTGAGGCAGTTGCCTGCTGGTCAATCAGTTCAAGCATTTCTATTCTAGTGTCTCACACGTCTTGGTGCAACCTTTGTCAATGTAGGTGGGTTTTTCAAGTGCTACGCCATAGGCGGGCTATGAGAGCTGTTTTTGGCCTTGTTGGTAACTTTGATATTGATAATTCATTAACCTTATTTTCCCAAAGCAACACGAAAACGGTAGCTATTACTCCACATACTGGCGCAGTCCATGATGTTATTGGTATACTATCACCATGAGTAACCATTGCAGACGCGAAAATGCTCATAAATATGTAAGGGGGGTAAGAAGTGTCTGATAAAGAGAGATTTACCGTATCTGGAAGTAACCTCGTTGAGAAAGTTAAGGAGCTTGTACGTCAGGGGAATATCAGGAGAGTTCGCTTGATACATGAAGAG
>JAUWYE010000043.1 GCA_030615965.1 Dehalococcoidia bacterium
TGTGAATGAGTTGTATCAGGCTTAAGATTTCGCGTTGAGCTTTTTGATCTATTGAAGCTGTCGGCTCATCGAGAAGAAATATCTCAGGCTGCTGAACTAAAGCTCGGGCAATGGCTGCCCTTTGGTATTCGCCCCCGGATAGATGTCCTATTGGGCGTTGGGATAAATGAGCCATGCCTACCATTTCCAATACCCTATCTACTGTTTCCCATTGAGCCCGTGTTGGCCGACGGAATAGTCCCAGGCGACCATAGCAGCCTACCATTATCGTCTCTCTAACATTGATGGGCAACCTGGGGTCGATATTTTCTACCTGAGCCACATAACCTATGCACTTCCTTAAATTAATGCTATTTCTCCCATTTAGCCGCGACCCTAATACCCAGGCTTGTCCATGAACCAGCTTGCCCAGGCCATTAATCACTGTGAGCAAGGTAGTTTTGCCAGCGCCGTTAGGTCCGATAATGCCAATGAATTCTCCTTTCCTTACCTCCAGAGACACACCCTGTAAAGCCACATCTTCCCTGTAGGAAACTACAGCGTCTTGAATCTTGATGACTGGGTTATCCATATTGTTCCCTCCATTCATTCAAAGCTTCCAGCAGTAAATCAACGTTCTTATCTATTGCCTTCTCCCAGGTTTCGGCGTTTTCGAAGCCGCCGGGAAAGTGGGATATGGTTACCTGAATGGCTCCAATATCCTGTGCCATAGCCGCGCTTGCCGCTGTTGCACCGCTCTGGAGATTGTCGATAACTAAAGCTACACCAGCTTCTTGAGCTTCAGCTACCAGCTCTTCCATTTGCAACAAACTTAAGTCTTCAGGCCGACCGTAGATAGCCACGATATCAAACCCGGCCCACTTTACAAATCCTTCTTGCATGTCGGCGCAGATTACCTTTACCTCATCTACTCCGGCTTCCAGTAATCTATTTTCTACTTCCTCGCCCTTAGCTAAAATAGCCTGCGCCCTTTCTGCGGCTTTCCCCTGATAATACGCTGCGTTTTCCTGGTCTATCTCGCCCAGGGCTTGAGCAATTTTGTCTACTGCCTCAGCCTGAACCGGGGGAGTCATCCACTTGTCTATAACATCAATAACCATGACAATAAGGTCGGGGTTTTCTGCAGCTTCAATCAGTCCAGCGATATTTTTGAAATTCTCTTGGTAATCGTGGATGAAAAGGGCTTTGCTATTAGCCAGTGCCACAATATCGCTCGGCTTTATATCATAATGTCCTGGACACACGCCTGGCGGTATAAGGGTGCGAGGTTCCAGTTTGCCGTCAGCTACATCCTCAATAATGTTGGTGATAAGCGAGCTCCCAGCTACAATATCAGCTGATGGTTGGGCACGGAACAGGAACGTCAGTAAAATCCCCAGGATCAGTACTACCAAGACGCCTAGCAGAATGTTTCTTCTCATAATTCCTCTTTTCAACACTCCATGCATGTGCAATTAATTGCAATTATTAGGCAAAAAAATTAATCCTCTTCCAGTTGTATTTGAGACTTTAAGAAGTCTATCTGTCGCACCTTGCCCTGGAAAACTCTCTTTTCTCCAAAGAGGGTCTCTACTTCTACTCGCCGGTCAGCAATTATCATGCGTGCGATGTCCTCCAGAATTGGCTTGTCACCTTCTTTAGCCTCATAAAGTTTAGCCATACACATCCTAGTGCCTCTCCTTGCTCTTTAGCAGAGCCTGTTTTGCTTTCATTAGTTCGTTGCTAACCGCAGCCATCTTAGTGGCTGCTTCTTGTAACTGTTGTGCTACCTCAGTGGATAACGAGACAACTTTATCAGCCCAATCACGGAACTCTTTCTCATGCTCGCTGTTATGTTCAATCCAATAGTCAAGCAGAATGTGCAGTTTTTCTTGAACGTCATCCATAGCAATACTTTTATTCACAATGGTTGGTCAGGCGTGTTTCCTTTTTTTCTGCGGCACCCACGGCACTCTCCTGAAATGGCCAGGTGCCTTAAATCAGCATCAAAGCCGTATTCCTGAAGCAAGGTACCTTTTAACGGATGTAGGACCAATTCCTCCAGGTCTATTATCTTGCCGCAGCTACGGCAAACAAGATGATGGTGATGCCCCTTCTCAGCAACATGATAGCGGACACGTCCTTCGCCAAAGTCGGTTTCCGTAACTAAATCTAATTTCTTCAGTAGCTCTAGAGTGCGATAGACAGTGGATATATTGGCATAGGGATAACGACTATGTAATTGCCCGTAGATCTCTTCAGCGCTGATGTGCCTGTCGGCATTATGAAGTGCCTCAATGACCAGCATGCGCTGGGGAGTTAAGCGATGCCCCTTTTTTTGAAGAGTTTCGTGGCAGCTCATTGCCGGCGGATATTATAACAAGACAGCAAAATTATTGCAACAAGTTGCTAATGCGATTATTTTCTCATCTTGCTTTCTAGCGATATGGTGACTGGCCCATCATTATAGATTTCCACCAGCATATGCTCCTGAAAAAGCCCTGTTTCCACCTTGAGCCCTGTGGAGCGAACTTGCTCCACAAAAAACTCATATAATTCCTTAGCCAGTTCCGGCGGGGCTGCCTCGGTAAAGCTGGGTCGCCTCCCTTTGCGTGAATCAGCCAGAAGAGTAAACTGGCTTACTACCAAAATATCTCCCCCTGTTTCCAGCGCTGAGAGGGCAAACTTGCTTGCCTCGTCGGCAAAAATACGCAGGTTAACCACTTTGTTTACCAGGTAACTGGCGTCTTCCTTTGAATCACCTTGAGCAACGCCGAGAAAAACCACCAGCCCCCGGCCAATCTTGCCTACTATCTTATCATTCACGCCCACCGAGGCTCTGGAAACCCGCTGCACTAATGCCTTCATCTTGATTTAGCTCATACAATTATGCCACCTTCTCGAATTTATTTCCGCTTGTGCCCAGCTTCTCGTCCATGTTCTTAAATGTCGAATGATACTGTAATATTTTGGTCGGTCGCAGCTGAAAAGGTTTCTCCGTAGTCAACTATCGGTGATGATAAAACCGTATGAATCAGATAGCCTATACCTAAGGCGGTAACAGGAATAATAGGGTTCGTAAACGTGGTATAATCTTGCCATCCATTTGAGTGGATGATAACAAGATGGACTGGAAAAAGAAGTTATGGGACCGGAGAAAACCACTTGCTTGGATAGGAATTATCTTAGGAATTCTTGTAGGGGTCACAATAGGACTTAAGACGTCCAGTATCAGTTGGGGTTCGATTTCCGGTGTCGTAGTAGCTATCCTCCCGAATGTATTCACGGTTTATGAATTTGGGAAAGGCATTATTAGAGTTATGAAACTCGGATTGAAACAAGCTGAGATAAGCCAACAGGAGAAACAAAGGCGCATTCAGCGACTTTTAGAATTAGACCGATTACAACGAAACAACATAGACGGTTATTTTAAAAGTAATGTGGAATCGGTCAGCTACAAGGGATTAACTACAACTGCACCTCATATAATATTGAAGGTTAAGTTCTTCAATCTTTCAGTATTTGAATGCAAGATTGCCAGTTGGAAACTACGTATTGAGCCTCCCGGCGAGCCGCAGATGAACTGTATGGGTAAGCCCTGTCAACTACGACCTCAAGATGGAGAGTTAGAAACCAAAATCAAGGCATGCGAACCTAAGAGCATTGATATGAGATTAGATATAGAACAAAAAATTGCTGAACTTATAAAGGAATCGAGCGATAATAGGCATCCACTTTATTTGCATATGCATATTGACTGGCAAGCGGAATTGGAAGAGATAGGAACTCATATTTATCGAGATTATCTGTCATATAGTGAATTGCCTAATCTGATGGTATGACTTGATTAGTGGTCAACACAGATGCACAGGAACCAATCCTTGTGATTATTCTGGGGACATAATACCTAATTTGTAGTAGGCCTGATTGGTATGATGTCCCTGAAATTTCCTGTGTAAACTCCGGCGGGAATATTTACCGCAACGTTAACTCGGGGAGAGGGAGGGGCGGAGTAGGGTATTAGCTTTAGCTTTACCTCACTCATCCCTAGGTCAAAAAGCATCTTGAGATTTAGTTGAGTGGTGGGGTATCATTTTAAGTAAATACGGAGATGGCAAGGCATAGGACAAAGAAATGCCCTAACTGTGGTCAAAGGACTATAGTAGACGACAAATGGTCCTCGTGCCAATGGTGTCATTGGCCTCTGTTTGTTAAACATCCACCGGGAATAGAACAAGGAAAGTTCGCCCCGTGGACTTCAACATGGAAAGGAGCAGTTGCTTGTGTAGTAGTAGTAATCACCGTGTGTGGGTTAGCTTTATTCGCCCACAGTGGTTGGAAGTTGCCAGTCTTCCAGCAGTTAATCCTGGAGCAATGGCGTACATTGTTGTTGTGGATATTTATAGGGTCAATTATAGCGTTAATCGCCTTTTATGTCATTATTTATTTAGCTACTAGGATTCGACCAGAGTTTATATTTGTTACTCTGGTAGCGATAGGAATATTGTTATTAATTTCGTCACAAAAAGGGAATCTATTTTCTCAATACATAAGCGGGTGGATTAACGCAAGGTGGGATATTAACTTGTTTTCAGCATCTATTACTGTTTTGTCTCTCGCTTTGACCTTTGGTGCAATACTTGTAAGTATTGGTAGAATAAGGAAATAGAACAGAGCGGGAGACATAGCCTAATTTATTGAGCTCTCACTTTGTCATTGTGGCCTGTGTTTGAACTAGTTCAGAAATAGCGGCTTCCCACGCGTTCCGTCGGCCTCTGGCTAAGGGTACAATCCTGTGGTGAGGCCTCGGGCTACCGACCGGATAATGCCACTTCACTGGCCCGGGGGCCGCTGAGTATCAGACTCAGAAACAGGAGGAAGTTGTCTTGAAGGCGGTGGTGCTCGATGACCGTGAATGATTCTAATTGCTTTAATGAAGGTGCACTTCGTTTGTCGCCTAAAGTCTCGCGTGACCTCCGGGCAATCTTGTGCAATTCATAATCTCTAGCATCCCTTAAGCCTCCCGGTTTAGCAATCATTCTTGCGTTTTCTAGAATATTTTCCCAGAACCGTTTTTGCTTAAGATTTAGCCGATTGGAAAGTTCTTTATCCAACCGGTTTACCTGCTTTAGCCAACTCATCTTCGATATATTCGGTATCCCATAGTAAGGCACTATCAGGTAATCAGCTAACTTGTCCCAACCGGCCCTCAGTCTAAATACCGCATTTAGCATGTGGTTCTCGAACTGCATGTCAGTAAAGCTGATGAGCCGAGTAACTCTCGGGTCTTTTGGCTGTTGGGCTAATTCCTTAGCCTCTTTCTTCATTTTAGTAACTAATGGCGCTGCTAAACGAAATTCTTCGAGTATCGACCATGAATTGATAAGAAAATCAGTAAGGCCTCCCCAAAACAAACTAATATCAGCTATATTTGGCACATCTAGCCCTTCAAGTAGTTTTGAGTAATTCAACTGCAGGAGGTCATCAATCTGCTGGTTCTTTAGCGGAAATACTCCTAGTTTGCGAAAGTAAGTCCAGATTGGCTTGTCTAGTTCAGGTTGTTCCCATTCCTCTCCTTGCATATCTATTGCCTTCGACATAATTTTACGATTGTTGTCGTTGAGGATAAGCGGTAGAACTGACTTAGCTGCTGGAATTCTGTTACTTTCCTTAACGAACAGCATTGAGGTAGAGAGCAGGGAAGGTGACAAGCCTGCACCAGTGAAATACCCAGCCCTGGCTATGACCAATATCTGTAAATTCTGAAAAAGGCGTTCTGATGGTACTGGTGCTTTCATCTGACTTCCCCTATATACTTCACTACAATGCTCAATCTTATTATACGCCTATAGATGGCTGCTAGCCAAAATGCGTATATTCTGGGGACATAATACCTAATTTGTAGTAGGCCTAATTGGTATGGTGTCCCTGGAATTGTACACACTACCTCTATGCTGTTGCCAGGCTAGCGAAGTCAGTTGAAGCAATCTCGTTGGGAAAAAGAGCTGCCCCCTTCTTACGGTTGCCCGCTCAGGAAGGGATAAGTCACTCCATTGACGATATTCCAGATGTAGGTGGTGTTAGTCGAGCCGGGAGCGACTGCGATTATGTTCCACGCCGCCCCTGAGAAAGCGTCGATGTTCTGCATTTCCGCGGTGGTCTTGCCTGTCCCACCAGCCGAAGTAGCTTGTCCGCTGGTTTCGGTGTCCCAGAAGGAATTGCTTACAGTGCCTTCACTATATCCCACCAGGCCACCAACATCATCATTGCCACTCACGCTGCCGCTGGAATAGGAGTTGCTCACAGTGTCATAATTGCATCCCACCAGACCGCCAACGGACGAATTGCCAGTCACGTTGCCGCTGGAATAGGAGTTGCTCACGGTGTCTCGATTCCATCCCACCAGACCGCCAACACCATCTTCGCCAGTCACGCTGCCGGTGGCATAGGAGTTGCTCACAGTGCCGTGATAATTATCTCCCACCAGACCGCCAACCTTAGACTCGGCGCCGGTCACGCTGCCGGTGGAATAGGAGTTGCTCACAGTGCCAAAATTAAATCCCACCAGACCGCCAACCTTAGACTCGGCGCCGGTCACGCTGCCGGTGGAATAGGAGTTGCTCACAGAGCCCCAATTATCTCCCACCAGACCGCCAACAAGCCACTTGCCGGTCACGCTGCCGGTGGAATAGGAGTTGCTCACAGTGCCAAAATTAAATCCCACCAGACCGCCAATACCAAAAGAGCCATTCACATTGCTGCTGGAATAGGAGTTGCTTACAGTGCCCTTATTCTCTCCCACTAGACCGCCAACATACCTACTGCCAGTCACAGTGGCGTTCACCACGCTGACATTCTTGATGACTCCTCCCACACCAACATAACCGAAAAGCCCCACACCACTTTCGTCAGGCCGGTTGATAAACAGGTCACGTATCTCGTATCCTTGCCCGTCGAAACTCCCTTTAAATGGGTGACCCCAAGTTTCAATTGGCTGCCAGCCCTTTCCCTGATTGGCTGTTGGGCTCGCCAGCTCCTCATAACCGGGAGTGGTGGAATCAAGGTCGTTCATCAGAGTGTGGTTGCCGGCCAAGTTGTTCCTGATGGCATCCAAATCATACCAATCCCGTATTTCCAGGTTTTGGGAAGGAAGAGCACAGCCTCCCATCACTACAATTAAGGCTACCGTAACCAAAAAGCTGCTAATTCTTTTCACTAATATGACCCTCAACGTGTTATTGTATCACAAGCGAAGTAAATATCAATATCCTTCATAAGGTGAGGTTGATGGAATAGAGTGAAAGGAGAAGGGAGAAGGACGCATTAGATTTCTATGAGATTTTAGCCTGCGACCCGAGCGGGTAGCCACACGCAAGATTTCGCAAAATAGGGTAGTGGGAGTGAACACTCATCTTCTTTCGCAAGTATTCTGGGGACATAATACCTAATTCGTAGTAGGCCTAATTGGTATGGTGTCCCTGGAATTCCGATAGGTACTCAGTGAAAGATGAGGCCGGCAGTTTCCTCTTCTTGGAGAGCATGCCAGCCCAGATTTCATCAGCTTCATCCAGATTTATTTGTCCTATTTTATAAGCCTGATGTAATACCTCGGCTGTTGTCAGCAAGCGCTTTTTGTTTTGGATACAGAAGTCTTTAATATCAGACAGGTTATTACTTCCCAGAATGCCATCGTGTTGTGTTAGATATGCCATGCAAGACGCCTCTCCGGTGCCGTATCTGCCAAGCTCGAGGAATTTTGCCAATTGAAGAGCTTCGGGAGAGTTAGCAAGCATCGCCTCACTGCTTATATGCCCGTTTCTTATAGACAGTTCCACCCTTGATGCTAAATGTGGCACCCTTTTCAATTCCTCTAATACTTCTTCCAGTACAATCATTCGTTTTGAATACAGACCTTCCAAAATGTCCATTCGGTTGACCCAAGCAAAACTGGATAAGAAATCCGAATCAAGAATGATAGGAGGCTCAGTCGACAACGTCTGCCTCCTCCAGCACCTCCATCACTTTTTCTAGTAAGTCCGCATCAGCCAGGATTTCTTCGTATCTCGAATCGGTGATAAGATTCTTCTGTAAAGCTTCGCTCGCCTTTTCAGCATAATCTGAGATTATGATCTTGTCATTGGTTGGCATGTACAAGTCAGTGTTTTTACCAAGTGACATAGCGCTCTGGATAACGTTGATGCAACAGTTTTCACTCTGTTCGCGTTTGATGAGCTTCAAATCTTCCAGTCTCCAACACATCGCCTTTCTGCTTACGCCGAAAAATTGTTCCAAATTTATGATGTCTGCTAGCGTTAGCTTCATATCCAGTTTCTTGCGCAGCCGAAGCTGATTGAAGATAGCCTCTTCCGGCATGAGCAGAAGAGTTGCGAATAAATCAGCAACCTGCTCGCTGCCTCGAACCCGGGCAAACTTCTCCGTTTTGCACACACGGCTGACGAGATTTCCATCATAAAGGCAGTGGTAAAGTTCATGGGCAACGGTGAAATTCTGGTGTCCAAGAGTTTTTGAGGAATTTACCAGAATTACCTTGACTTTATTTGTCTTGAGGGTTGCACCGGAGATGTTGCTTTCCAATGGTCTCTTGACACAGGTTATCCCCAGCGAAGTCACAGCCCTGTAAACATCGAAGTGCTCGGTTGACTGTAATCCGAGTCTCAGGCGAGTATCAATTACGAGCTGACGAACCTTGCTTTCTAACATGATTCACTCTCCAAGGAGATGGTACAAGCTATCTAGATTAAGTGCCATCTTCGTCACTTGTGCGATAATTGAGAGGTCGCTGTCGCTCAAATCTGAAACTCTGAAAGCCATAGACACCTGAGGCCCCTCCTCTTTTACAGACTCATCCACGAAATACGAGAATTTATATCCATATAGATCAGCAAGCCTCCGTAACATCAACGTGTTTACTGGTCTAGCACCAGTCTCAATGTAGGAGATGATTTCTCTTTTGGTTCCTAGATACTTTGCAACTTGCTCTTGAGTGAAGCCAACAGATTCTCTAACGGATTGCAAACGCTTACCAATA
Organism: Dehalococcoidia bacterium; assembly: GCA_030615965.1. GTDB lineage: Bacteria > Chloroflexota > Dehalococcoidia > GIF9 > AB-539-J10 > RBG-13-51-36. The sequence continues at coordinate 9,029 of JAUWYE010000043.1, forward strand.
GTCTTGTTATCCATTGCTGCCTCCTTTCGATGTTACATACATATATCACTTATTGGTTCAATTGTAACATTTTCGTTACATATTGTCAAGAGGAGGGTATATGACCAGTGTTGTGAGAATTCCATAGGGTATTCTGGGGACACGATACCTGATTCGTAGTAGGCCTAATTGGTATGGTGTCCCTGGAATTCGATGGTTTGAGGCGAGTCCCATAAAATGCTATTGTATTAGGTGGTTTCCTATCGGGGGAAGTGTCGGAATTGGCAGACGAGCATGATTTAGGATCATGTGCTGAAAGGCGTGGGGGTTCGAGTCCCCCCTTCCCCACCAATGGTAACCATAGGCAGAACTCCTAACGACTCTCTCGCCTTTCCGTCTGATGGCATTGGCAGAATGGCTTAAGCTGTGAGAAAGCACAAACAGGTCAATTGACAAGTGAGAAGGCAGCTAATCGTTGGAGGGAATCGGACATTCTTGACCTCAGTTTGAACGTAAGTCAGTGACGGCAAAGGGCACTATCGCATCCCAGAAAGAGAGGTATTGACTGTGCCTGCTACCTGACTTGTGGTATATTGAATGAGAAGGAAGCGCCGTATTGGGAGGATTCAGAAGGATGTCACGAAGAGATAGTCGCCGGCAGTCGATTCGTTGCAGAGAACCGAAAGCAAGACAAACAAAAGGGTTGTCAATGAAGAAGAAGCTGCTAATAGGATTGGCCGCAGTGATCGTCATCGTCCTCATAGCAGTGATCGCCACAATCCCTGAAAAACCCAAGACTTACTCAGCTCCGCCACCGATGACAATCGACACGAGCAAGCAATACACTGCTACCGTTGAAACAGAAAAGGGGAATCTGGTTCTGGAGCTGTTCGCCAGTGATGTTTCGATAACAGTCAACAACTTTGTATTCCTCGCCCGCGATGGATTTTATGATGGTACTACATTTCATCGGGTTATCCCCGGCTTTGTGGCTCAGGGAGGAGACCCTACCGGCACTGGTGCAGGTACTCCCGGTTACCAATTTGATGATGAAATCACGGAACATACCCATGTTACGGGAGCGCTATCGATGGCTAATTCGGGCCCCAATACCAATGGCTGCCAGTTCTTTATCACCTATGCCCCTCAGCCTCACCTTGATGGTAAGCACCCGGTATTTGGTCAGCTAATAGAGGGAATGGATGTTCTGGAAAGACTTGAGCAGGGCGATGTTATGATACGAATAGCCATAGAGGAAAGATAGCTCTGATTATTCTGGGGACATAATACCTAATTTGTAGTAGGCCTAATTGGTATGGTGTCCCTGGAATTTTTTGCGTTTCTGTCTCGACAGGGAATATAATCTTGCTAAGGAACCTGCAAAGCTCTGACATAGTTACCGACAACGGGCAGCAGGTAGTCACAACAAGTCAGGCCATTACTTGACATGAATATATAGGAGGTCAACCCAATGAGTGGACTGAATCTACAAGAAGTGGACAAATTGGAGGTTACGGTCTTGATAGACAATTACACCGATGCACTTTTGATTCAGAGCACAGACATGGTCAAACGACCAAGGACACCTCCTCCGAATGTGCCGCTAGCAGAACATGGATTGTCATGTCTCCTCAAAGTTTACAAGGGAGCCGAAGAACACGTAGTGCTAATGGACGCGGGTGTGTCAACGACCTGTTTTTTCCATAATGCGCGCGTTCTAGATGTGGACTTGAGCAAAGTTGAGGCGGTGGTTCTCAGCCACGGTCATTTCGACCATTTTGGAGCTCTTGTAGAGTTTCTAAACAAGGCTGCAAAGGGGATACTGGTTGTCCTTCATCCAGATGCCTTTTCTCAGCATTGTCTAAATATCCCCATTACCGGACGGCGGGTAGACTTCCCTAGTTTAGACGAAGTAGCCTTAAAAGAAACGGGAGCCGTGCTTCATAAAGTCAAGGAAGCTTCTACGTTGGCCTCGAACCTCATCCTGATTTCAGGGGAAGTGCGGCGAGTAACGGATTTTGAGAAAGGTTTCCCCTGGGCTGAAGCGAAAATCAATGACAAATGGGTTGTGGACCCTTTTCATGATGACCAAGGGGTGGCAGTCAAGGTGAAAGGCAGGGGACTAGTGGTTATCAGTGGATGTTCCCATGCTGGCATCATCAATACGGTCAAGCATCTCCAGGCGGCTGCACAAACGAGCAAGGTTTACGCAGTTCTGGGTGGGTTTCACCTCACGGGGCCGATTTTTGAGCCAATCATCGATCCGACGATTGAAGAGATGCAGAAGATAGGCCCAGATTTTGTCATGCCCATGCACTGCACCGGCTGGCAAGCCATCAATCAATTCGCCAGGGAGATGCCTCAGCAATTCGTCCTCACAACTGTGGGGACAACATACGTTTTTCAATAATCCTAATAGCAATCCAAACGTAATTGCGGTGGTAATTGACATCCGGGTTCCCATAACCCACTACTCGGGTGCTTTCTGGTAACTGACCAGCAACTGCTGCAGCGCCGGAATCAGTTCCCTCTTCGCAAATAGAAGTTCGGGAACTGTCCCTTTTGGCCTACCATGTCTTCTTACCACCTAGAAGGCGTGTAAAATAAATTGGGCAACTTGATTCCCTTCCTTGTCATTGGGTGGTTGTTAAACGCCTCATATTTTGCCAAAACGGCGCTGGCGGCGTTTATATTCAGAAAACGCTTCCTCAACGTCTTTATGACCAAAATCAGGCCATAACACTGGAGTGAAGTAAAGTTCACTATAGGCAGCCTGCCAGAGGAGAAAGTTGCTCAGGCGGCTCTCACCACCAGTGCGGATGAACAAGTCAGGGTCGGGAATGTCAGGGCTACATAGATATCGGGCAAATACAGACTCATCTATATTGTCACCGGGAATACCAGCGCTGGCGATACGTCTGGCTGCCTGGACAATTTCATCACGTCCGCCATAATCGAAGGCCAAGCAAAGCGTAAGGCCGCTATTATTTTTAGTGAGTTCAACTGCTGCCTGCACCTTTTCCCTCAGTTTCTGAGATAACCTATCCAGTCTGCCCAGGTGTACCAGTCGGATATTTTCTTGATGAAAAGCCGGGGTTTCTCGGTCGATCTTCTTCGCTAGGAGACTGAGTAAGCCTGCGACCTCTATCCTCGGCCGGTTCCAGTTCTCTGTGGAGAACATATAAAGGGTCAGGTATTTTACTCCATAATTGGCAAAAATCTTTACCACCGGGCGAATATTCTCTCTGCCAGCATTGTGCCCGGCAAGCCTGGGTAAATGGCGTTTCTTTGCCCATCGGCCATTGCCATCCATGATAATGGCGACATGCTGGGGAGGATAATTTGTTTGAATCATGAACCAGCCTCACGAGAAAGGAGACGCCTGATTTTCAGCAAGGGATAGGCGGAGCTAT
>JAUWYE010000127.1 GCA_030615965.1 Dehalococcoidia bacterium
GATAGGGAATCAAACAGGTCACCACTATCCAGAATCTCCGCCTTTCCCCAGATTCGGCAACCCTTACGCGTTGAGCGGTCAAAGATTATTGCCGTTAGCTGCGGGTTCTGCTTAAGGTTAGCCATAGTCCGTGGTGAAGCAATATTGGCAAAGATGACATGCTCATCATCCAGGACGCGAAATGACCCTTTGGGTGAGACATTGGGCTTTCCTTCCTTGCTGGCAGTAGCTATCAGCGCCGGACCAAACTCAGCTATTATCTTCTTAGCTTCTTCACTTAGCTTTGCCATATACAAGCCTCCTTAATATCACTAATTAGATTGTAGTAGAAGCCAGACAAAAAGACAAGGTGGAACCACTACAACCCATAACCCTAGCCTTTATTCTTGTAAATTATCGTTATCTATACTAAAATACAGCAAATTTTTTTGTAAAATATTAAGTATAGTATTGACATATTTGATAAATTATGATATAATTCAAAATACCAATGATAATCTAGTATAGGAGCTTTCAATGGCAAGAATAAGCAGTAATGAGACTCCAGAGGAACGATTTAAGAGAGTTGCTGAAGCAAGAACCAACGCTGTCCTTGACAAATTGAGGATACTAGCCAATTGCGCCAATAAGCAGATTTATAGCTACTCAGAAGAAGATGTAGCCAAAATCTTCTCGGTAATAAATGAAAGAGTGAGAGAAACCAAGTCAAAATTCCGCTTCTCAAACAAAGAAAGGTTTAAACTATAACAATCGGGAGGGGTAAAGTGAAAGAGCGACATGTAAATCTAGGGAAAACTGCTCAAAATATTGCAGAGCAATATGATAATCTCTGCGAGGGGTTACAAAAAGACGCTGGCCAGAATTCATGGGATGCAAGGCTGACCGCAAAGGGTAAGGAATGGAAACTTATATTTAGGTATATTCCCTACCTTAATAGCTTAATAATAGAGGATTTTGGTACCACTGGGATGCCTGAAGAAAAGTGGATAGCATATCAAAGCCTCTGGGATACGACAAAGGCTGAAGAACCTACGTTAGGAGCACGGGGACAAGGAAAATTTCTATTTCACTATTTTGCTAATGAGGAGCTCGTTTTAACAGAAAGCATTGATAAGGAAGGAAAATATCGGTTTTCTTCTGGAACTGGCAAAGAATACGATGATGAAAACAAAAAGCTACAAGACTTTGTCCCTACTGCCCAACAGCTAGATCATCAAGGAACACGCATTTGGATTATGGATATAAAGGAGGAACTCAAGGAAGAACTACTTAACTACAAAGCATTTATGAATTACATTGCAGCAACTTGGTGGGAAATCATCAGGGATTATGATGCGACTTTTATCGTTAACTTTGATGGCACTGAAAGGCAAGTAGCGCTTGCAAAATTACCAGCAGTTAAAAAGGAGAGAAAAATCACCAACGAAAAAGTGGGTAACTTAGGCAAGGTAAAGAATTTGGAACTATCCTATTGTGAAGATGAAGTACCTGAACTCTTTAGAGGAGTTACCGTACAAAGGGGAGGAATGACCATTCTCAGACTTCCTGTTATTGCTGAGGAATCAATCAAAAATAGGATTTACGGATATTGCAATTTTGACAAGGATCTAGAATCTGAGCTTAAGAAAGTAGAGTTCCCTAACCACTTTGGGTTTAGAAATAAACGGGCTTGGAACCATACTAAAGAATATATCAGGAGAAAATTGGACGGGTTTGTTCAAGAGATTAGCCCGGTGAAGAAGAAAGAGATAACACTGCCACAAGACTTGATAGCAAGAGCAGTCCGCATTGTGAACGATCTAGTCAGAGAATATGCTCCAGAACTAGCCGGGGACGTACCTGGCCCAGGTGGTAAGAAGCCGAACAATGGTAATGGCAAAAAGCGAGAAGTACCTCCTGTACGAATCGATACCTTTAGAGGTAATGCTAGGAAACTAGAATATGATGAATCGCTTATAACGGAATGCGAGCTTGTAAATGACACCTTGGATGAAGTACAGATAACGCTACAGATACAGATTACACATGAGGAAGGCGACCTGAAGTTTAATTCGAAATACACGATTAAGGTTGATGATAATGCGAGAAGGAGAATTGATATCCCGCTTGTTGACTTTCAGGAAGGTATTGATAAACCCGGTGAATATAAGGCGACTGCCGTTTTAGCAAACGGAGCGGGGATAGAGCCTCACAGACGTTCATTTACCTTTTATTTGCATGAAGAGCCTCCGCCTCCAAGAGGCAGAGTATTCTTAAGCGCTATGGCGCTTACCTATGGGAAAGGCACACCTTTGGAGAGAAAGAAGCACCTGCCAGTAACAGAAAAGGGACTTCTTCGAATCATTTATGACCACCCTGATTTCATTCATGTTAGGGAGCTAGCAGGCTCTAAGAAAGCCCGGACGCATGAGATATTTCTCTACTCGATTAAGTGTGGTGTAGATGAAGCCATACAAAAGTTGCTCGAATTCAGATATAATGATGGACAGTTGGATATAGACGAGATAAGGGTAATTAAGGGTAAGTGCGACGCAATGTATTATGACACAGTGTTGACTCCTATGGCATAACCCAACAAAAATTGACAAAGGAATTTAGCACTATGACAAGGAGAAAAGTCAGACCGGGAATATTAAGAAGAGAGAAAATAGTTGTAGATGGGAAGGAGATAGAAGTTGATACATTTGATGCGGAGGTGATTCTAGGCAGTGGGGAGGAACTTGAAAGTATTGATGAATTGCTAACGGAAGAAGAAATAGAGAAAGCAATCCAAGCTGCTTTAGAAGAAATAGATACCATCACCCAAAAATATCCCGATAAACAGAAAGACATATGGTACTGCTATGAAGTGGGAAAAGTGCTTCAGTTTGTAGATACCAAGGGCTTTACTAACAGAAAAGGCCTAATCTGGCATAGAATGGCTTACGACCTTCGGCCAGACCTGTTTGGCGGAAGGAAGAAAAACGCTAATGAAGCAAAAAGGTACCCCGAGACTATGTATCATCTTGGTAAGCAATCCAAGGAAGCTATTAAGAGAGCTACATTCGACCAATGGTATGAAATATTAAAATTTAAGGATGTTTATAAAAATAAAGACCTTCTTGGACAGATTCTTGTGGTATGCGAGCAAGGGCTATCTAGTGTTCAGTTGCGCCAGAAAATTAAGGAACTCCGGGCGTCGAGAAACTTAGATTAGTGATATAATTAAAGCTATGAAAAAAGAGTTGATGGATATTTTGGCTTGCCCGGTGTGTAAGGGAGAGCTGGAGCTTGGTGTGGACGAGGAGAATGAGCAAGAAATAGTTGCCGGCTCCCTATACTGCCCAAAGTGCAATGAGCACTACCCCATCGTGGATACCATCCCCAATCTATTACCGCCAGACCAGCGCCGTTAGTCAGGGCTGTAGATTACTCCAGTCTGCGGCGATTCCCACACCTCTACGCAGGAAAGGGAAACCGGGGCTCCAGTTAGCTTGGGCTGGAGTTCATTATAGATAGTGGAAGCAATGTTCTCCGAAGAGGGGTTTATTTTATCAAATGGCGGCACATCATTGAGACAGGTATGGTCAAACCGGGACAGAATCTCGGCTAAGTATCGCTTTATCTCCACGAAGTCATAGGCAATACCTATATCATCAAGCTTGGGGGATTCTATTTTCACCACCACCCGGAAGCGATGCCCGTGTAGCGCCTCGCACTTACCGCGATAACCCCGCAAAAAATGGGCAGCGTCAAAATGTTGCTCTACAGATATCTGATACATTTTCCTCCCTACTTATTTTCCCACTTAAGCACGCCCTGTACCTCCTTCATCCACTCAAACACGCCCTGCACCTCCTTCGCATCCTGCAACAACTCCTTAACAGTCTTGCCGCTTACCGGATGCCTGAGGTCAGGGGCAATCTGGGCTAGAGGGACAAGAACAAAGGCTCTCTCCGTCAGCCTGGGGTGGGGGATAACCAGCTCAGGAATCTCAACAACCTGGTCGCCATAGAAGAGGATATCTATGTCAATAGGGCGAGGAGTATCAGGTTTGCTGGCTACCCTGCCCAGCTTAGCCTCAATACCCTTAGCCAGAGCAAGTAGCTCCCTTGGGGCAAGCCTGGTAGAAACCTGGCACACCAAGTTGAGAAAACGGGGCTGATCAATATTACCCACTGGTTCGGTCTCATATATTGACGAGACCTTGTCTATCCGCAACCTCTGTGACAGAAAGCCTAATGTCCTATCCAGATTCTCCTGGCGGTCCCCCATATTTGAGCCAAGACCAAGGTAGGCGGTTACCGGTTCAATCCCCAATTAGCCTCCTCCGTATAATAGCATCGCTCATCCGACACACCTGCACCATCTGCTTAACCTCGTGAACCCGCACCATGTCAGCACCATTGGCAATGCCAATAGCTACTGTCGCCGCTGTTGCCTCCAGGCGCTGGTCAGGTGGACGACCCAGCATAAACTTGCGAGATGCCCCGAGCAAAATAGGTCTGCCCAAAAATCTAAGCTCACCCAAACGGTGAATAATCTCCAGATTCTGCTCCACACTCTTGCCAAAGCCGATGCCGGGGTCAATGATAATATTCTGCC
>JAUWYE010000100.1 GCA_030615965.1 Dehalococcoidia bacterium
TGTAGGATGATTATGTTTTAGTGATAGATTTTGATTGCAGTATTTATCTATTTGATAATAAATAGCGTCTTATTTCACCTCTGCCAGAACTGTACGCTCAATTTCCATCACTGTTAAATCACGGCCTTTGGGTTTAATATAGCGCTCCAGATACTCTTCATGACCAACATCTTCAATTAGATACAGGGAATATTTTGACAAATACTCATGCATCTCGGCAGGATCAAAACCACAAAACCAGAGTGGATTCTTCTTTTTAAGAGTAAATTTATACAGGCTATTTAAACCGTCGGGGATATAGCTGCCATTAATAAAACTTTTTAGAACGTAGGTAAAAACAATTCTACTGCCAGTGGAAGCTTGGGCAACATAATTTATGGTATTGTCAATTGCTTCTTTAGAAATATACTGTGTTACACCTTCCCATATAAAAAGAGTTTTAGAAGATAAAGTATATCCTGCTTTCTTCAACTCCTCACCAAGATCTTGACTATTAAAATCAATAGGAACCAAAGAAACATTGGAAGGAAGTTCTCCGATTTTTTTATTGATGTATGCTCTTTTAACTTTCTGTAATTCAGGAAAATCTAATTCAAAGTATTGTATATTTTCAATACCGGGAATACGAAAAGCACGGGTATCCATACCGGCTCCCAGGTTAACAACTGTCCCAACTCCTTCCTTAATAGCATTGATTAATACATCATCTATATAGCATGTGCGGCAAAGAACTCCCCCAATTACTCCAGGTGTTGATTTTTCCCTCATATTCATCAAAAAGTTCCATATTTTAGGAGGTTGCATTATAATCACGAATAATTTAAATATAGGTGGCATAATTTTCTCAGAATAGGGGTCTTCAAAAAGCCGTTTATCTTCTGGCAATAAATTTTCCGCCGCCCGCAAAAAAGCAGCACCATAAGCAGTAGAACTTTGTTTCACAATACTACCTTATATTGCAGTAGTATAAATTATACGGGGGAAAGTGTCTATGTCGATTGGTAAATCTTCCTTTTTAAGCCGTTGTTATTATACTTAGGCTTCGCATATAAAATTCGATGCAATTTTTTCTATTTGCACATTAATCCGGGTTGCTTCGAAGGTTGAACGAATCGTCAAATTATGCAGTCATTCAGGCAGAGTATTGTTTCTTAAGTGGGACCATTGGTCAACATCATAATCTCTTTGTGCTGAGTAAATTACGTTGTTATTAGCTTTAACCTGGGAACCATCAGCATTTTCTTGAGCTAGGGGTGAAAAACTCCTGTATAGTGATGCTTCGTGGTATCGGTGAACCCCAATTCCCACTTGATTACAATCTATCCCATTACCTTCTACCGTTACATCCCGGCTATTTCTTATTTCAAGCCCATTTTCAGCCGCTGCTAGGATACGGTTATTCATAACGCGTACCTGGTTTGAATCTTCAACTAGTATGCCGTGACCCCAGCCACGCTGGAATTCCTCCGGCTGAAGGTAATGGGTCGGCAATTTCCAATCAATCCCTGTATTTTCTATCCAGTTGTATTCTATTGTTATATTCGATTGCCAACTATTGTACTCTACAACCACGGCAGCCCAGCCGCTATTTGTGATTAAATTGTTTGAAACATTACTAGGAGCAGCATTTCTGTAGTCTTCGAAATCTATAGCATCCTCTCCGGTCTGGTCTATTATGTTGCCACTAATGTCAACCATTGCCTCTGGCTTTCCTCCTCTATTCATTATCAGAATAGCGTGGGGAAAACTCCCGTAGAAGTAGTTTCCTTTCACTATAGCCGAAGAACCTTCACCTATTACTAGAGCATTATGTCCATTATTACCTTCAAATCTGTTGGCTATTATCTCTACACTACTGGAATGGATGCCGAGACCGATGTAGTTACCCACGAACTTACTGTTGCGCACTACTATAGTCTGCGAGTTATTGATACTGAGGGCTGTCTTTTCATACTGGTTGAGGTTCTGGAATATCACCCGGTCAAAAACAACATTATTTATACCGTCGACAAAGATCAAGCTGTTCTCAAACAGGCAGTTTGATATCTCTATCCCATCACCCTTCAGGCACACTTCACAGTTCTGGAACTCATGATTCTCTATGTTTTGGTTAATCTCAACCTTCTGCCCTGTCAGAGTTGTAGTAAGGTTTTGTAGTTCAAATTGTATTGGCATGTCGAGGATAGGCTGTGCTTCAGGGAAAGTAAGCGGCGTTATTGTGTCCGGTATTTTACAGGTGATGCAATTTACTGCCACAAGTAAAATCAACAACACGGCTAGTATCTGGCTAAATGCCTGTCTTGCTGCCATAACACTTACTTTATTCCATGCCCGCGGGGCTAATCTCCTTTAGTCAGCTGAAATCAAGCAAGGAAGGACTATTTGTCTGCATTTTATGGCTACTAACTATGTAGTCAACAAATAGCTAGAATGTGACTTTTTCGAATAGCCCACCACTCTATTGCTACAATTACTCTTAGCGAGAGCGCTGGAGCTATACAGTAAGACCGAAAGCTAATTCAAAAGTTCCACCTATTGATACCCTGGCTCCACCTTTTAATACGCTGATTCAGACTTCATTAAACTCTGGCTGATACTTTACAACTCCGCTTCGTCCTGACAATGCTCCCTTGCGAAGCTCAAGTGCCATGAATACTTCATCAGGAACATCATATTCACATTTAATACCATAAGTGCTGGCTGGAATAAAACCGAAACGAGGATAATATGCTGCATGCCCGAGAACTACCACTATTTCATAACCAAGACGTCTGCATTCTTGTAGCCCCGCACGAACTAACTGCGAGCCTGCTCCTTTTTTCTGGTAAGAGGGTAAGATAGCCATCGGGCCAAGTCCCAGAGCCCTGAAGCTAGTATTGCCTGATCCAATTGTAACAGGGCTAAAAAGGACATGCCCTATAACCTTGTCTCCGTCAGTGGCAACCAGTGAAAGCGTATATTTCTGCCTTGAGCGGAGCTTTTCCACAAGGTCTGCTTCAACGGAGCTCCCAAATGCCTCTTCGTTAACACTACGGATAGCGGCTGAATCTTCAGGAGTTTCCAGGCGAATAACTAACAAGAAGCCCTCTTAAACATTTTAATCGAATAAAAGTCATTCTATCAGACCAAAAGCGTAAATGCTACCTCGAAAGTTCTACCTATTGATACCTCAGCTCCACTGTTTGATTCCTGCCAACCAGGGGGAATGTTAGCTCAGGGTTTTCCTTCTGCCAGTTGCCAAACATCAAGTGGCGAGCTTACGGTTTCCTCAGACACCCTTATTAACCGAGCTAATTTAGTTTTTGCCCTCGTAATGGAAAGAAAGGTTAGTTCACTGAACCTTAATCCTGGTTCTCTTTCCTTCCTTGGTTTTCTCAGGCTCCTCTGTTTTCTCTATCACCCTATCAAGCATACTACGCAGTGCCAGCAGCACTTCCTTCCGCACTACCACTAGATGCTGCCGGGTAGAATCGGGTAGCCCTTGAAATTTTGGCGATTTGAAGTGCAACACTACTTCCTTGCCAGGGTGATACTCCACCTCAAAAATACTGTCACTCATATCTTCACCTCCCCTAATCTCGGTAAAATTTCTACCTACTTACCGTCCCCGCTTCTCTCCTGAAGAAATCTAATCTTGAGCTTACCCTCTTCTAGCTTTGCCTCACTCACCACCAAGCCACGGAGAATACGGGGGAGGATGACATTCCGCCTGAAGCTTGCCACTTGGATGGTAAGCTCATCACGGCTCCGCAGTAAGGAGATTTTCTCCTTACTAGTGAAGGGCAAGGCAAGGGTGAGGACATAGTGCTTGTTCTCTTTCTGGATATCCTGAACTTGCCCCCGGAAGAAAACCGCAGTGGGGTCGCCCTCACCGTAGAGCGCCTCTGCCATAACCCGCAGCCTGGATATGCCCACCACTTCTTGCTCCATGAGGGGGATATCTGAGACAGGTAGAGGGGCGAAGCACTCCTCAATTAGCTGGTGATACTTTCTCTGGCTATCCTTCCAGGCTTGAAAGTAGCGACCCCCGACTCCCTTAGGGATGAGGCGATTACAGATGACGAGGTCGGTAGAATAGCCATAGAGATTAAAGTAGGTAAAGGTTCGCTGAGCTTCCTTAATCACCATCTTCTCCGGGTTAACCACCAAGCGCACTGATGTTTTTTCGGCATCAGTGAGTAGAGCGCGTATCCGGTCAAGTTCGGAGTAGAGTTCCTCAATTGAGTTGAAGACCTCATTATCGGGAAGAGGTATGTTCATCACTGCTCTTGCCAAGGGGGATACCACACCGGCCACCCTACGCCCAATAGGGAACATTTTTGTCATCCACCAGTGCAGCATCTCGGGAAAGCTGAGCAGGCGCAATGTTTCCCCGGTGGGGGCACAATCTACGACAATGACATCGTATTGTCCCTCATCCTGGTAATGAACAATGCATAACAGGTTAGTTAACTCCTCCATTCCGGGAAGGATAGCAATCTCCTCAGCGACCATCTCATCCATGCCCCGCCAAGCAAAGAGTGCCGATAGATATCTCTGGATAGTCCCCCACTGAGTCTCTAAGGTCTGGGATAGTTCAGTTTCCTGCCCCCAGAGGTGGGGAATGATAAGCCGGGGCTCGTTACCCAAGGGGGTATCAAAGGAGTCAGAGAGGCTGTGGGCGGCATCAGTGCTGAGAACGATGGTCTTGTAGCCCAACTCTGCTGAGCGCAGTGCTGTTGCCGCTGCCACACTGGTCTTGCCTACTCCACCCTTACCAGTAAATAAAATAACTCTCATCAACTTAGCTCCCCAATATTCATAAGGGCTGCGACATTGACACTTAAACCTAAGCCAAGTATAATTCATTTGTAAAAAGGAGGCAAGTGACTCCCGTCATGCCGAAGTGGCGGAATGGCAGACGCGCTACGTTCAGGACGTAGTGTCCGTAAGGGCATGGGAGTTCAAATCTCCCCTTCGGCACTACTATTGGTTAGGCGCTTGTAGCTCAGTTGGATAGAGCGCAGCCCTGCGGAGGCTGAGGTCGCGGGTTCGAGCCCCACCAAGCGCGCCACCGTGGGCGGTTAGCTCAGTTGGTTAGAGCACCTGCTTTACACGCAGGGGGTCAGAGGTTCAAGTCCTCTACTGCCCACCATAGGCATGAACCGAGGTCATTAGACCTCCTGTATGTTAGGCAAAGCAAGGGTGGTTGAAAATTACCAAACTGGCGGATGCCGTTACAAAATTCTGATATAATAGGGCTGTCGGCAGGAGACAATTCACTCATGTGATCCTGTAATTTATCGACATTCGTATAGACAATGAATATCCTGCCATCCTTACCTTCAATCCGCATGAACTCATCATGCTCGATCATCTGCCTGCCCTGTACCGCCCCCAGTTCTTCCCAGATACGGTAGAATGCCGAGGATGGACCAGAACCAACCAGCCAGTGCAGGCAACCGTCAATGGTGTACTCCTTGCGCTTCCACGAAGTACAGAGACCACCCGGCTTATCATGCATTTCAAATATCTGGGTCTTATAGCCGTTCATCTGTCCGTAGCATCCTGCCGAAAGGCCGGCAATTCCACCTCCAATGATAATCAATTCCTTTGTCATAGTTTATCTCCTGAACTCTAGTATATTGACGTTGCCATGGTAACACGACTGAATTTCGTTATCAATTCAGTTGTGACAGAGACGCTGAGTCTCAAAGTGCAACCCAGTCTAACTAACAAAACCGAGGATTGTTCAATACATATTTTGGAGTTATTATCGTTGTTGCGGACCATTGCACTTTCTAAGCGAATGTGACTTCCAAACCAAGTTTCTGTAACTATTGACATTTCAGTAAGAAATAGCTTATCGTTTATACCAAAAAGGGAGGTAGCACTAATGCAAGCATACTGTATGAAATGCCGTGCAAAGAGGGAAATGAAGGATGCTAGGGCCATAACTATGAAGAATGGCAAACCAGCAACTCAAGGTGTGTGCCCCGTATGTGGGACTAAA
>JAUWYE010000170.1 GCA_030615965.1 Dehalococcoidia bacterium
CATTCCCAATATTAAAGCGAATCTTACTCCTGTTGGCCTTCGTGGGGGGAGTATTGAAGAACTTGTTCCTCTAACTACCAAGTTAAAAGATGCTGGGATTGAGGAACTAGTTTTAGACCCGGGTTCTAAAAATTTGCTGGAGGCAATAAGAGACCAAACTTTTATCAGGAAGGCAGCGCTGAAGCAGGGTTTCAGGCCTCTTGGCTATCCCACTATTGCCTTTCCTTGCTTCATGGCCAAAGATGGGCTGAAGGAAATGCTAGTGGGCTCGGCATTTATAAATAAATGGGCTAGCATTATTGTCTTTTCTGATTTCGACCAACATGCCCTGCTTCCTCTTTTAGTGCAACGGCTTAACATCTATACCGATCCTCGTTTTCCCATGGCAGTAGAGGAGAAGTACTATGAGGTGGGAGAACCTGATGAATCTTCCCCGGTTCTTGTCACTTCAAACTGGGCTTTGACCTACTTCCTTGTCTCATCGGCTGTTGAGGCTACCAAGGTTCCCGCCTACATTTGTGTTAAGGACGCCGAAGGACTTGGTGTCCTCACTGCTTGGGCAGCAGGTAAGTTTAGCGGCGATTCCGTAGGAACATTTATCAAGAAATGTGGCATTGAGGATAAGGTGAAACACAGAAAGCTAATTATCCCAGGGAAAGTGGCCAGAATCAAAGGTGAGCTTGAAGATGCTCTGGACCTTAAGTGGGAGGTAATAATCGGTCCCCGGGAAACGACCGGAATAGGAGCTTTCCTGCCTGGACTTGCTAAGCAACTCAAGGGATTGTCTTGAGTCTGTCGAAGGAATGATTACAGAGGAACAAACTAGCCAAGCAATAGCTGAGATTTTAGGCCATTATAAAAAAGAAAGGGAAAATTTAATTCCACTATTGCAAGAAGTCCAGGCAAGACTGGGGTACCTCCCCAAGAAAGCGATGCAAGAAATTGCTGACTTCTTGGAGATGCCAGAGGTTGAAGTTTGGGGGGTTGCTACCTTTTATAATCAGTTTCGCTTTGTTCCGTTAGGAAAATACCACACCGTGGTTTGTATGGGGACTGCCTGTCACTTAGCGGGGGGTAGACTTATTTTGGAGGCCTTGGAGCGTGAGTTGGATATCAAAGTAGGCGAGACTGCCGAGGATGGTAACTTTAGCTTGGAAAGAGTCGCTTGTATTGGGTGCTGCATGCTGGCTCCCGTGATAGTAATAAGGGATAAAATTCATCCTAAGATGACGCCTTTTAAGGTGGAAGAGGCTTTAATACCGTATAAGCAGGAACCTCAGGGAGGGTTCAAAGAATGATTGAAAAGCAAAAAGCAAAAGTTAAAAATCAAAATTACAATTCAAAATGCAAAAGGTTTCATTTTTAGTTTTTGCTCTATCATTTTGCATTTTTATCTTTGAATTTTGATATTGTTTAAGGTGACTTTCGAGGAAATTAATAATAAAGCGAAGTCGGAATGGCAAGCTCTGCAGAAGGGCAGCTATATTCTTGTCGGCACAGCTACTTGTGGTCGGGCAGCCGGCGCCCTGGATGTAGTTGATGCCTTTAATAAGGAGCTAACACGGCAAGGTCTGGAAGTCCCGATTATCCAGGTTGGCTGCATGGGTCTATGCCATGCTGATCCCTTGGTCGTTATATCCAAGGCTGGCTTTCTCCGTGTCGTGTATGCCAATGTGACTCCGGAGATTGTACCTCGCCTTGTGGAAGGTTATGTTGCAGGCGATGACCCTTGCCTTGAGCTTGCCTTAGGCACCCTTGAAGGGGGTGGTGGGGAAGCAGTCTTCATTCCAGAGCTTCCCAGGTTTGAGCATGAGCTTCGTCTTATACTGCGCCGCTGTGGCTACATCGACCCTAAAAACATAAATCACTACATCGCCAATGGTGGTTATAGCGGTCTGGAGAAAGCGTTAAAGATGTCGCCTGAGGAGATAGTTGGGGAGCTGAAGAAATCTGGGCTGCGGGGGCGGGGAGGGGCTGGATTTCCTACCCATCGGAAGTGGGAGCTGTGCCGTAAGGCTAAAAGCACGCCAAAATATGTAGTATGCAATGCTGATGAAGGAGATCCCGGCGCTTTTATGGACCGAGTCGTTTTGGAAAGCGACCCGCATCAAGTTATCGAGGGTATGATTATTGCCGGCTATGCCATAGGTGCTGAGCAAGGCTATATCTATGTCCGTGCTGAATATCCTTTAGCTATTGAGCGTATCCAGATTGCCTTAAAGCAAGCGAAGGAATTGGGTTTTCTGGGAGACAATATCTTAGGCGGTGATTTTGGGTTTCACATTGAGATAGCAGCAGGGGCTGGTGCTTTCGTCTCTGGTGAAGAAACAGCGCTTATAGCGGCTGTTGAGGGGAAAATGAGCACGCCTAGACCCAGGCCACCTTATCCTGCCGAGCTTGGATTATGGAATAAACCTACTCTGTTAAACAATGTGAAGACCTTTGCTTATGTTCCTTTGATAATTGAGCGAGGTGCGGGCTGGTTTGCCTCCATCGGCACTGAAGGAAGCAAGGGCACAGCAGTGTTTACCCTAGCAGGCAAAGTGGCTAACGCAGGATTGGCCGAAGTGCCTATGGGAACAACACTTCGTGAGCTTATTTATGACATCGGTGGTGGAATTGCTAAAGATAAACAGTTTAAAGCAGTACAGATAGGAGGACCCTCGGGGGGTTGTCTCCCCGAGACTTTGCTTAACATCCCTATCGATTATGATTCCCTTCGAGAGGCTGGCTCGATGATGGGTTCGGGAGGTATGATTGTCATGGATGAGGATAACTGCATGGTCGATGCTGCGAGGTTTTTTCTTGATTTCTCTACCA
>JAUWYE010000114.1 GCA_030615965.1 Dehalococcoidia bacterium
TGCCTTTAGTTCCAGCGCAAAGAAGCAAGGTGCCCATGCTAGCTGCTAAGCCAATACAAATGGTGGATATAGGGCAGCGAAGAATCTGCATAGTATCGTAGATGGCTAAGCCGGCGCTGATAATGCCACCGGGGCAATGAACATAAAGGTTTATATCCTTTTCTGGGTCTTCCCTCTCCAAGTAGAGGAGCTGAGCAATAATAAGATTGGCTATCTGGTCGTTGATCGGCGTGCCCAAAAAAACGATTCTCTCTCTGAGCAAGAGGGAATATATGTCGAAAATACGTTCACCTCGAGCACTAGTCTCGGTCACTGTAGGAATTATCACTTGAGATATTGTTTCCATCATTCCCCCTTTGTCGTATTCTCAACATTGCCAATGGCTATTTGTAATAATCGGTCCATCGTCTTCTGAGTATGCAGAGATTGTTCAATTGATTGCCTAACTTGAGGCAGTGAGAAGAACTGCCTTGCCTTTTCCTTATCCTCAGCATCATTGGCAATCTCATCTACCTTATTATCTACCTCTGAGGAACTAATTTCAATCTTTTCCTCTTCAGCTAATTTCCCTAAGACAAGACCCTGAATAAGCCGCTTTTTCGCTATAGGACGCAGTTCTTGCTTAAGTTCTTCTTCTGTTTTACTAGTCTTCTTCAGGTAATCCCCTAGCTCTCTAAAGCCCAAGCGCTGTGCCTCATCTCTAAGAAGTCCGGTAATTTCCTCGTCCTCCAAAATAGGGGGATAGTTTACCTCGCTGCTTTCCACCAGAGCGTCAAGCGCCTTTTGCCTCAACTCCAAGCGATTCCTAGCCTCAGCTTTGGCTCTTAAATCAACAGCCACTTTCTTCCTCATATCCGCCAGGTTATCATAGCCGGCACTCTGAGCCAATTCATCGTCAAGCTCTGGCAACTGTTTCTCCTTTATTTCGGTAACAGTGACTTTGAAAATGCCCTCTTTGCCACACATTTCTTTAATGGGGTAGTCATCAGGAATATTCAAGCTGAAAGTCCTTTCTTTATTTTTCTCAGCGCCCTGCAAATGAGAGGCAAATCCAGGCACAGGTGAATGTGAATCCTTATCCACCTCATATAATACGTCTTTGTGATTTAACCAGGGTCCCCCGTCCACATTGGCTTCGATGTCTATGGTAACTAAATCACCCAGCTCAACAAGGCGGCCTGCAGGCACCCACGCCCCCTGTCTTCCCCGGAACTCTTCCATGGCAGCAGTAACTTCTTTCTTGGCGATTTTTATTACGGGGCCGGGCTCCAGCCTTATGCTATGGTAATCGCCAAGCTTAACTTCAGGTTTGAGAGACACTATGGCTTTGAAAACCAAGGGCTCAGTTTGAATAATTTCTATTTCTGGTCTGGCAAGGGGGTCGATTTCCTGAGACTCGATCGCCTGTTTATAAAGCTGTGGTATAAGATACTCCAATGCCTCTTCCAACAAATTCTTCTTTCCTATGTGCTGCACCAGAATGGCTCGCGGTGCTTTTCCTTTGCGGAAACCAGGTATGGATACCTCATTAACCAGGTGATGATAAGCCTCGTCCAGTGATTTATCTGACTCACTGGCTTCAGCCTCAATAGTAAAGACTGTCTGGCAATTCCCCAAATTTTCTGTGCTTACTTTCACGTCTCATTCCTTGTCATTGTGAATGAAGAACCTCGTGCTTTAGCTTAAGGTTTAGCTCGTCAAGCTGATGCTTATTAACATATGAGGGGCTGTCTAGCATCATATCAACGGCGTTCTGATTTTTTGGGAAAGCAATAACTTCCCTTATGCTCCCCTCCCCGGCAAATAACATCACCAAACGGTCTAGTCCTATGGCAATACCGCCATGGGGCGGTGCTCCATATTCCAGTGCCTCTAAGAGACCTCCAAATCGGCTTTCCGCTTCTTCTTTGCTGTAACCAAGGAGGCTAAATATTTTTTCTTGAAGCTGACGATTGTGAATTCTGATACTGCCGCTGCCAAGTTCACAACCATTGCACACTACATCATAATGTTGACCATAAACCTTAGCTGGTTCTGTATCAAGAAGCAACGCATCTTCTTCTCGAGGAGCAGTAAACGGATGGTGCATGGGTTCCCAACGATTCTCAGCCTCATTCCACTCCAAAAAAGGAAAATCAACTACGAAGGCAAAAGCCAGTAGGTCAGCATCAGCTAGATTAAGTCGCTGTGCCATCTCGCGGCGTAACTCATCCAGTGTCTTGTTGACTACCTCCAGCTTATCAGCCACGATAAGTAAAAGGTCACCAGGCTTTGCTTCGAATCTACCGGCTATTTCTTCCAATTGGCGAGGAGTTAAATATTTAGCAGCCGCCGATTTTACCTCATCCAAAGTTATTGCCTCTCCTGTAAAAGCCATGGTCATCAAACCCTGGGCACCACAGCTCTTCGCTAAATTTATCAATTCATCAAGTTGATGGTGAGTATAATGACCACAGCCAGGGACGCATATTCCCTTCACCTTGCCATTATTATCGAGGGCCGAACGGAAAACCTGAAAGTCGGTATTGGCGGCGATATCAGATATATCCTTGAGCTCCAGGCCAAACCTGATATCTGGTTTATCTGTGCCATACCTCTCCATCGCCTCTTTATAGGAGAGGTATGGGAAGGGCTTCAGTAACCGCATATCAGGTTTAGTAGCCTCAACAAGCGAGGTGAAAAGTTCCTCCATGAGCTGCAATATGTCCTTTACTTCGATGAAACTCATTTCCATGTCAAGCTGGGTAAACTCAGGCTGGCGATCTGCCCGGAGGTCTTCATCCCTGAAGCAACGAGCTATCTGGAAGTACTTGTCAAATCCAGCTACCATGAGGATTTGTTTGAGCTGCTGTGGAGATTGAGGAAGAGCATAAAACTTGCCGGGATTGATACGACTGGGCACAAGGTAGTCCCGGGCTCCCTCTGGCGTGCTCTTAATCAAAATAGGTGTTTCAATTTCAACAAATCCTTTAGCGTCAAGGAAATCACGAATGAACTTTATCATCTTGTGGCGTAAGAGAAGATTGTCCTTCATCCTGGGTCTTCTCAGGTACAGGTACCGGCTTTTGAGGCAAAGCGACTCTTCAACATCTTCATCTTCACTTATGTAAAACGGTGGCGTTTTCGACGGATTAAGGATGACAGCCTCTTTTGCTATGACTTCAATATCTCCGGTAGCCAATTTGCGATTCTCCGTCCCTTCAGGGCGGGGAGCAATCTCTCCAGCAACCTGAATTACGTACTCGCTACGGAGTGAACCAGCTATCTGGTATGCCTCCTGTGATACCTGGGGATTGAACACTATTTGAACTACGCCTTCCCGATCACGCAGGTCAATGAATACCTTCCCACCATGGTCACGACGCCGGTGCACCCAGCCAGCTAAAGTTACCTTCTGTCCGGCATGGTTTTTCCTCAGTTCACCACAGTTATGGCTTTTGAGCAAGGATAGTCTCCTTTTCTGAATTGTCCATTATAGCCTATAAAAGAGCTTACTTTCAATTGAGCCGATTTAATGGGCAAGTTAGCGAGAAGTAGTGTGAAATACGGCAATGGCATCCAAATTATGGGACCGTGCCTTGCTCCAAACTTATGTCAGGCAAGTTTAGAGCACTTTTGAAGGGCAACTTTGATTTCCTCCTGCAGCCACTCGTTAGCTCTCTTCCGTGTCACGCGGCACTGATTCAACGAGCTCAATCAGTGCGGATTCCTTCCACACTATACCGAGTTGTGCCTTAAACTCGTCTTCTGCGCCAAGCCTACCAGAATAGATGCCGACAAATCGACGACCTTTTCCAATTGAGGCTTTGTCGAATTCAGTTTCACCTTCAGGCAACCAATAGCCTACTTCTTGAGCGTAGACAGGCGAACCGGACATTCCTTCCCGTGTTGCTGTATCGATATAGAATCTTGGCAGACCATCAAGATCGAAATCAGGTTCTGTTGCAATTGTCGCTCGCTTCCAGATGGGAAAGTGACCTCCACCGCTCATACCGCGAGGGTAACCGATCACGAACGCATCCATACTGGGATATATGCGAATCGGATCCAAACCGAGTTCGGGGGCGTTTGCGGCCTTAATGCGAGTTTCTTCAAGCCCGGAAAGCGGAATTGCGACGACATCAAAACGTCTGCCATGTTTAGGATGCTCCGTCCAAATCGGCTTTGGGGCATCGCCTTCGGTGTAAAGCGAGAGTTGCCTCGGTTTCCATTGCACCATCGTTGGACTGGCTTGGTCTGTCGTAGAGGTGGCAACGTAGAGTATTAAGGTGTCCGGCACCATGCCTCGAGAGTGGAGAATGGAGCCAGTATTCGGGTCGCGGCCGCTAACCACATGGAAGTTCGTTATCAGGAATGACCGACCGTTGTGCTGGTAAAAGAAGCCAGTGGCAATCGACAGTTCTTGTCCATTGGCGGACGTCTCGAGCTTCAACGGCACCCAACTCAACGCTTCACGGATCTGCGGTATGTGCATTTGAGAGAGCCAAAATTAATTTTATATTATTGTGTTAACTAATAAAATCGTATTGCATTCTTAGCCACTTATCAAGGCAATGAGCTAAGACGTCACGGCCCCGCTAGCTCCTGAAGAACAGCTAGCACTTCTTGCTGAGGCATATCGCTACGAATTACTACTTTGCCGATATCTTGTAAGAGCACCCAGCGAATTGCCTTTCCTTTTACTTTTTTGTCCAGTTCCATGGCCTTAGTTACTCCGACAAGGCTCAACTTGAGATTGCCTCGCTTTGCCCGCAATGACGTGGGTAGTCCAAATTTCTGTAATAGGTCTTGTTGGCGTTCCACTGCATCCGAAGGCAAAAGACCCAACCGCTGACTGAGCTTAGCCGCTCCCACCATGCCAATGGCTACCGCTTCGCCGTGAAGAAAGCGCTTGTACTGAGTAGCCGCCTCCAGACCGTGAGCAATGGTATGTCCATAATTCAAGATGGTGCGTTTTCCTTCCCTTTCTTTTTCATCCTGGCTGACGACCTGAGCCTTGATAGCAGCGCTGCGGGCAATAGCCCGGGTAACTAGTTCCGGCTCTAGTTCTTTCAGTCTATCTACATTAGTCTCTAGAAACTCAAAAAATTCCTTATCTAAAATCAAGCCATGCTTAATAACCTCAGCCCAGCCCGAAATCAGCTCACGCCAAGGCAGAGTGGTAAGAGTCTGACATTCAGCCAGAACCAGGTTAGGCTGATAGAAGGCACCAATAAGGTTTTTTCCTTCAGGATGATTAACCCCGACTTTACCTCCGATGCTGGCATCAACCATGGCTACCAAACTGGTCGGCACTTGTACCCAGGGCATACCCCGTAAGAAGGTGGCAGCGACAAAGCCCGCCAAGTCGCCTACCATGCCGCCACCCAGGGC
>JAUWYE010000089.1 GCA_030615965.1 Dehalococcoidia bacterium
ACCAGAGCCTCGCCAACAAGTACAGCATCAACTCCCCATTTCCCGAGCTTTTCAATATCTCTTTTGCTTTTAATGCCGCTTTCGCTAACTACAATTCGTTCTTGGGGAATGAGAGGCCGCAATCGGCGGGTCATATTGATGTCAATAGAAAGTGTATTGAGGTCTCGATTATTAATGCCGATGATTTCTGCTTCACTGTGAACTGCTCTTTCCACCTCGCCTTCATTGTGCACTTCAACCAAACACCTTAAACCAAGGCTGTGACTCAGCGAGACGAGTTCCTTAAGCTGTTCCTGGCTCAGGATGGCTACTATTAACAACAAGGCATCAGCGCCATAGGCCCGAGACTCATATACCTGATAAAGGTCGAAGATGAAATCCTTTCTCAGCAATGGAAGCCCAACCACTTCTTTGATTGCTGCTAGGTGCTCAATGCTGCCCATAAAATAATTTGCCTCAGTGAGCACTGAAATAGCAGCAGCACCACCTTCAGCATAGGTCTGGGCTAACTCGATGGGGTTGAAGTTGGGACTTAGCATCCCCCGTGATGGGGAGGCTTGCTTCACCTCGGCAATCAGTCGAATGTGGTCGCCCTTGAGAGCCAGGGCGAGGTCAAGCGCCGGCTTCTGCCGGGCAATACGTTGTTGCAAATAAGTTATGGTAGCTACCTTCTTTCTTTGCTCAACCTCTTCCCTTTTTTGGGCGATAATTTTATCCAACATTTCCTTTTCCCAGCTTCCAGCAATCAGTTACCAGCTAAACGCCGAATGCTGGCTACTCCTCATTTAGGCTGTGGCTGAGCTTGATTAGCTCGTCGAGTTTAGCCAGAGCTTTTCCATTGTCGAGCGTCTTCTCGGCAATGGAGACACCCTCTTTGAGGTCTGATGCTTGGTTGCCAGCCACCAGCGCGGCAGCAGCATTCATGATAACTATGTTCCGCCTGGCTCCCACCTCTCCGCTCAATATGCCACGCAGTATCTTAGCATTTTGCCTGGCTGTTCCTCCCTTGATTTGGGTCATGCTTGCCTTCATAAACCCAAAATCATCAGGAGAAACTTCATAAGGTGGCAATACCCTATGTTGATTGACATCCCACACCAGAGATTTCCTGCTGATTGAAATTTCATCCATGCCATCTGTGCCATGTACCACCAGGGAATGTTCTGTGCCCAGGCGGTGGAGAACGAAGGCAATCCTCTCTCCCAGTTCCTTAGAGGGAACACCGATGACCTGAAACTTGGCTTTGGCAGGGTTAGTAAGGGGACCGAGAATATTAAACACAGTACGAATTCCGATTTCGCGTCGGGGGGCAGCGGCATATTTCATCGCCGGGTGGAAGATGGGAGCAAACATAAAACCGATGCCCACTGTCTCCAGACATTGAGCGACAGCCTCAGTCCCGAGGTCAATCTTCACCCCCAGTGCCTCCAGGACATCGGCGCTACCGCAGTGGCTGGACATTGCTCGGTTACCATGCTTGGCCACTTTGAGTCCTGCGCCAGCGACAATGAAGGCGGCTGTTGTGGAGATATTAAAGCTGGAAGAACCATCGCCCCCTGTCCCGCAGGTATCTACCACCGGTGGGGTGACCTGGACCGGTGTTGCCTTAGCCTGCATGACGCTGGCTAAGCCAGCAATCTCGTCCACCGTCTCTCCTTTAATACGCAGGGCGGTGACGAAAGCGGCAAACTGGGCTGGCGTGGCCTCGCCAATCATTATCTCCTCCATTACGGCTGCCCCCTGCTCAAAGGTCAGCGAGCGACCGTTGACCACAGTTTCAATGGCTTCTTTAATCATCACTGTGCTCCTTGTTTTAGAAAATTCTTCAACAAACCTTTCCCACGACGGTCATAATTAATTCAGGGCAAAACCGAACGCGTAAAAGCATAGCTAATCAGCCTCCGCTTGGTCAATAGCAGTGAGCAATGCTTGCGCTTTTGCCAGGCTTTCCTGGTATTCGCGCTCAGGGATGCTATCGGCGACGATGCCAGCACCCGCTTGGATATAAGCGATGTTATCTTTGATAATAACGGTACGTATAGCGATAGCAGTATCCAGGTTGCCCGAGAAGTCGAAGTAGCCCACTGCGCCGGCATAGGGTCCCCGTTTCTCTCTTTCCAGTTCGGCGATGATCTCCATAGCCCGAATCTTGGGTGCGCCGGAGACAGTACCGGCGGGAAAGCAGGAGCGGAGAGCATCAAATTGGGAAAGTCCAGCCCTGAGTTTACCCTGGACATGTGATACCAAGTGCATAACATGTGAATAGCGTTCTATATCCATAAACTGAGTTACTTCGACTGTGCCCGGCTCGCTAATTCGTCCGATGTCATTACGCCCCAGGTCAAGGAGCATAATATGCTCAGCACACTCTTTTTTATCATGCTTGAGTTCCTCTTCCAAAGCCAGGTCTTCAGTGGCATCCTTACCCCGAGGGCGAGTGCCAGCAATAGGGTGATTTGATACAATGCCATCCTCAACTCGCACCAGAAGCTCGGGGGAAGCGCCAGCAATATAGAAATCACCTAAGTGGAGGTAGTACATGTAGGGAGAAGGGTTAATAGAGCGCAACGCCCGATATATAGCGAAGGGATTAGCATAAGTACGTCTTGTCAGCCGCTGTGATGGGACAGCCTGAATTATGTCGCCGGCATATATATACTCCTTGGCTTGAGATACTATAGCCTCAAACTCTGGCTGAGAAAAATTCGATGACATATCGAACTTGGTTGGGTAAGCCCTTTCTGGAGCTTCAGGAGGAATTGGTTGTCTCAATCTATCCGCCAGGTCGTCTATCTTACGAGTTGCCTTTCGATACGCTGTCTCAATGTCCCCGTCCAAGTGAGCGTGAGCGACAACCTTGATTTTGTGGCTAATATGATCGAAAACAAGCAAGGCATCTGCCAGCATCAACACAAACTCAGGGAGTCCCTGGGGATCTTGGTCGGGACAGGGTAGCCTCTCGAAGTAGCGGGCAACCTCATAGCTCAAGTAGCCAACCATGCCACCGTGGAATCTGGGCAGATTGGCAATAGGCACTGGATGAAACTGGGCCAACTCCCTTTCCACCAGATTCAATGGGTCAACGGGATTATCATTTCCTGTCCTTAAGACGAGAGAGGGCTCGGTGCCAATGAAGCTATAGCGTGCCAGTCGCTCACCACCCTCAACACTTTCTAGAAGGAAAGAGTAATTGCCGCGGGCTATCTTAAGGTAAGCGGATACTGGCGTTTCCAGGTCAGCCTGAATGTCACGGCAAACTGGTACCAAGTTGCCGTACTTCTTCAGTTGGCGAACCTCTTCCAGTGTTGGATAATACATATCACCTCACAATAAAAAAACCTCTCGCCAAGGGGCGAGAGGTTTAACCTTCGCGGTGCCACCCTTTTTCGGCCTTTTCGGCCATCTCTTTTCAGGTACAGCCCAATTTGGCTATACCCCGGACTTTGATAACGCTGCCCCTGCGACAAAGCCTACTAGGTGTCAACCTTTCGGTTTGCAGCTCCCAGGTCCATTCCAACCTCGCGCTAATATCGGCTCACACCTTACCCGACTCTCTGAATTCCGCCTTAAGCTGTACTAGTCCTGTTCTCAGCCTTTTCCTATATTTAATTATTTGAAATATAAACCTTGTCCTTTAGTTTGTCAACAGCGTGATTTAAATGGGGCCTAATTTGCTAAATTTTGCAAGTAAAAAGTGGGCCATTGTGGACTCGAACCTGAATGCCATTCTGTCAACCAGACTTATGATTGTGATGTTTTGCTCAATGATTGGCTAGGAGGGCTGACTCCTCTTGTTGTGAGTTCATGGGTCTACACCTTGCTGCCCGGTCTCTGCTGGAGCGGAGACCGCTTTCTTGACAGGCGGCTTTGACTTTGGGAGCGCAATACCTAACTCCCGCAAAGAGCACAGCCGTCTGAACCGACCGCCTTCGTACTTCTCAGTAGGTTCCACGATACCCAGCTCTGACCATTTTTCCCAGTAGTTTTTAACCGTCACATGACTAACACCAGCCAATTTACTGATTTCTCTCGTACTTTTCTCGCCGTCAGAATACTCATAAACCAATTTGGCTTCATCACTCTGCAAAGTCTCCTGGATACTCGGCTTCAGTTGCATTATGGCTTCGGTCTTGGTCCATCTTAATATCTGCTCAAGCAGACGGATTATTTTGGTGGAGTCTTCACTCATCTACGATCGCCTCTTCCGAGTCTTCCTGCTCGGCTCTTTCTTTTATTGTAGCAGATGCGGCAGGCATTGCAGGAACCTCGATACCCAAATCTGCTAAAGAGAAACTCCTCTCGAATCGTCTCTTATACTTCTTCGATGGTTGAGTAATCCCCAATGTGAACCAGCGTCTCCAATAGCGTCTGACACTCATGCCAGTTACACCACAAACTTTAGCAATCTCTCCACTAGGTCTGTCATCACTAAGATGATATATTATCTTATCTGTATCAGTCTTGAGAGCAGTAGTCAGGACAGCTCTCGCATTCTGAACTCCTTGCAGTCTCGTCCATCTCAAGATCTCATCAAGAAGTTCAATTATCTTATCCTGTTTGTCGGCACTCTCTTTTTCAGTCAATTTTCTCACCGTTCCAGACTTCTCTTCGTGCTTCATCCTTCGATACACCACCCATCACAGTTTTTACAGTGTTAAACAGAAAATGCGTTGTAAAAAAGTGAGATTGATTAAGTTTCAAGAACTCCTTTGCGTGAGGAGTTAGGGGGTCGCCTCTTTTTTGTGGCTCAATTTCCCGAAAATGATTTACCACAAAAAAGCTCTTTAACTCGTCAGCTTTTTTATTATGCTGAACGATCTCCCTTTTTACCCATCCATCGAGCTGCTGTGCCTTATCTTTATCACCCGTCTTTATCGTTCCTGCAACCTCTACAAGTGCTTTTAAACCCTGATAGGTAAATGTAACATCTGGATTATCGGTATCCTCTTTAAGGTGTATTACGTTCTCAAAACCGAGCCAGTCTAAAGCAAATGATACTGCTTCCTGAAGAGGTATATCTGTCATATAAAGTAACCTTTCAAACATTTCATACTCAGTAATTTGGAAAGTTAGCTCTTCTACCTTTTTATCCAGTTCCTTCTTTTCCTTGAAAGAATACTTGTCCATCCATTTTGGCTTGGCTTGTGTTCTCAGGATCACCTGCATCATATCATATGGTATGACGACAGTTGAGAGCCCAGTTCCCCCAAATACCTTATATAGTTGGTTCTGTCCAATCAATTCATTGCAAATAGACGTACACTTCGGTTTTGGTATACCTGATTGCTTCGCTATATCACTTATTTGAGGAAATGTATGTGTCGTAAAAATATAGTCTTTTACCACTTCCATGACTTTCCTGTAATCTTCGCCGGTTGTAGACTTCTTTCTAGGCATTCTCAGTCACCGTCTCACTTCCCTGGATCTCCTCGACCTGTGGTTCCTCAGCAGCACTTTTTGTTTTCGCCTCACGTCTACGCTGGGACACCTTAGGCATTTCTATTCCAACATCCCTGAGCGAGCAGATCCTCCTTAACCTACCTCTCCAAGTTTCACTTGGTTCAAGTATCCCGAGGTTGTACCAGCGATTCCACCATCCTTGTATTGTTGGTATAGGCACACCACTCTCAGCACTCACCTGCCGCATACTCTTCTGACCATCTGTATTCTCAAATACGAGCTTCTTGCTTTGGTCGTCTAGCTCCTTTTCGAGCACTTCCCTCAACCTAGGCATGTTCTGGAATCTAGACCACTTCAGTATTTCTTTCATTGTAGAGTTAAGCGTGTCGAGTTTTCTCGCCATGCCTTCTGGGGCCATTTCATTTTTATCTGCCATAATTTTCCACCAATAGCTGCTGGTTTTAGTTACATCACTATACCATAATAATGATAATCATTCATATAGCCATGCACCTTCACGCAGTGCTGTTCGCATTGCATAAGTGTGTATCAACGTGCCTTTGCATTCAACACACTTTGGACGTTAAAATTTAAATATTTGTTATAATTTATATTTGGATTACATACTTTTCATAGCGGTTGTTTGTGCGAGGTACTTCGGGAATTGAACAGTATAGCGCTTTGCCAGCCCTACTTCGACAGCCAAATCCCTTCTCAAAGATCTTTATTTAGTCTCCTAGTGACCTATAGAGTTTAAGGCTATCCTCGAACTTGGCTGCCCCGGTGTATCCAAACAGAGCACAGTCTTCCCTAAACCATACTTAACTGAATTACGAAGAATCGACGGGGAGCATGAGTCGGCGACTGAGTGTGGAAAAGTTATGATTGGTGGGCCATTGTGGACTCGAACCACAGACCCCAGTCTTATCGGAACCGAGAAGAGCCTGTTAATACCACAACGTTGGCAGTTCACGAAGAATGAAGAGGCTGGCTGGGGAATTCTGGCAATAGAGGAAACTAGTCCCTCATTGAAGCCCAAACACTCGTTTTGCATTGTCACAGAGGAACAGCCTCTTCACGTCGTCGCTGAGTTCGAGGGTATCAAGGTCTTTTAAGCACCTCTCTGCTGTAATCATCGGGTAATTAGTTCCGAACATAACCTTCTTTTTGCCGTTCTT
>JAUWYE010000075.1 GCA_030615965.1 Dehalococcoidia bacterium
TTTCCAACCTCAATAATATAGCCAGCGATATGCATATCCTGGGCAGTAATAAATTCACTGGCATCGATTAGCAACAAGGCAACATCGCAGCGGTTGATAGCTTGGAGGGCGCGAAGCAAACTATAATAATCCACTCCAGCACCGACCCTTCCACGCCGTTTAATCCCAGCGGTGTCGACAAGTAAGATTTCCTTATCATCCCACCGAATTATAGCATCAAGCGAGTCGCGAGTTGTCCCTGGAGACTCATGGACAATGGCTCTTTCATCGCCTAGCAATGTATTCAACAAAGTTGACTTGCCTACATTAGGTCGCCCAACGATGGCTAATTTAGCTTCTTCTGACTCCGCAATACTGATAGGTTGCGGTGGCAAAGAAGCTGACACAGCATCCATCAAATCGTCTATCCCTCGATTATGGTGAGCACTGATAGCTATAGGCTCACCCATGCCCAGGTGATAGAAATCGGCCACCTGATTTGCTTGCTTGGCAGAATCCACCTTGTTTACTGCTAGTATGATAGGCCTATTGGCGGCGCGCAGTACATCAGCAATTTCCTCATCGGCAGCAATAGCTCCGTCTTTGGCATCTACCAAGAAGATGACGGCATCCGCCTGGGCAATGGCTGCTTCGACCTGCTGCTTGACCTTTTGCTCCAAAGACGTAGCTGGCTTTGTTTGCCAGCCACCAGTGTCAACCACAGTCAACTCCCGCCCCTCCCAGGAAACAAAAGCAAAAACGCGGTCCCTAGTAGTTCCTGGCAAATCAGCAACTACAGCTATCCGCCTGCCCGCCAGGCGGTTAAGCAAGGTGGACTTGCCCACGTTGGTTCTACCCACAATGGCTACAATAGGCCTGGTCATTTGCCTGATACCTTTGGATTTGACAGCAGCTCCACCAGTAATGCCTTTTGCAGATGAAGCCTGTTTTCTGCCTGATCAAATACCACTGAGCGGGGGTCATCTAGCAATCCGACGGAAATTTCCTCCCCCTGATGGGCCGGCAAGGGATGCATGAACAAAACATCTCCTTTAGCCAAGCTTAATAATTTATTATCCACCTGATAGTCTGAAAAGGAAAGACGGCGTTTCTCTGCTTCAGCCTCCTGGCCCATGCTCGCCCACACATCAGTATATATTATATCAGCATCTTTGGCTGCTTCATAAGGATTATTGGTTAGTTGAATCTGGCTACCACTAAGAGCAGCGAATTCCTTTCCTTGATTCAATACCTCTTCCCTAACATCATAGCCTTGTGGAGAGGCGAGGTGAAAATTCATGCCCAGCAGGCAGGCAGAGAGAAGCAAGCTATTGGCCACATTATTGCCATCGCCAATGAATGCTAAAGTCAAACCAGGAAGCCTCCCTTTCTTTTCATAGATGGTGAAAAGGTCGGAAAGAGCCTGGCAGGGGTGTTCCAGGTTGGAAAGGGCATTAATTACAGGCACAGAAGAATGGCCAGCGAGAATTTGCAAAGTCTCTTGGGAAAATGTGCGCGCGGCAATGCCGTCGACATAGCGGCTGAGCACTCGAGCTATGTCAGCTACTGGCTCTCGCTTGCCCATGCCTACCTCTTCCGGAGATAGGTAGATGCTGTGTCCGCCTAGCTGATACATAGCTATCTCGAAACTGACCCTGGTTCGCAAGGAAGGCTTTACAAAGAGGAAAGCTAATGTCCTTCCTGAAAGGAAAGGCGGTGCCCCTTCTTGTTTCATATGCAAAGCTTGCTCTATGAGGTGTTCGATTTCCTTACGGTTAAGGTCAGCTATTGAAAGCAAATCCTTTTTCATCTTTCACCTCTCTTGATACTACTTTAGCGTATCACGTTTGTCAATTTTACAACAAGCTCCAGAGTTGTTACTGAGAATGGTAAACTACTTTAACTGTATTATAATGAGCCAGACGACCAACGATCTGTCGTTGAATTGAATCTTATAGTATGTCAGGGCAAAATATGGAGATAAAGGTGAAATGCTATTCAGGCTATGTCTATGCTGAAGAACCACGGTCCTTTGTCTGGCAAGAAAAGGAACTTGGAATAAAGTCAGTAGAAAAAGCCTGGCAGGAACCAGGCAAAAGACTATTCAGAGTTGTTACTGAGGATGGTAAACTATTTGAACTGTGTTACAATGAAGCAGATGACCAATGGTCTGCTGTTGAATTGATGTTTTAAGGAGAACTCGTGAAAGAGATTTTTGAAATTCTGGAACAGAATGCCCGGGCAACCCCGGAACAGATTTCCACCATGGTGGATAAACCTGTCAGTGAAGTAGAAAAAATGATTAGGCAGGCTGAGAAAGATGGAACTATTCTGAAATATAAAACCATAATAAACTGGCCTAAATTAGGTGAGGGAGATATATGGGCTTTAATCGAAGTCAGAGTAACACCACAACGTGATGTCGGGTTCGATGCCATTGCTGAGCGCATTTATCAATTCCCTGAAGTATATTCTGCTTATCTAGTTTCCGGCACCTGTGACCTAGCCATACTGGTGAAAGGCAAAAATATGCAGGAAATTTCCAGTTTTGTCACGGAGAAACTAGCTCCTCTAGAGAGGGTGCAAAGCACTGTCACCCACTTTCTTCTCAAACGATATAAGGAAAACGGGGAGACTTTTCACCTTCCTAGGGAAATAAATAAACGTTTACCCATAACACCGTAATATGCTGAACACAAAGTCCGCTCCAACTCAAGCCCGGGATAACCTAATTTCACAAAAGGTGGATAGCCTTCCGCCATCGGGCATCAGGAAGTTCTTCGACCTGCTTTCCTCCGTGGAAGACGTTATCTCACTTGGTATAGGTGAGCCTGATTTCGTTACCCCTTGGCATATCAGGGAGGCAGGCACATATTCTCTAGAAAAAGGCTATACCATGTATACCTCGAACTCCGGCATGCTGGAACTACGCCAGGAATTAGCCAGCTACCTGCAGCTTCGTTATAGGGTGAGCTATCATCCTGAGCATGAAATTCTTATTACTGCAGGAAGTAGTGAAGGATTAGACCTTGCTCTGAGAGCAATTATCAATCTCGGTGATGAGGTCATAATTCCCGACCCCTGCTATGTAGCTTATCCTGCCGACGTCATTCTCGCTGGCGGCGTGCCCATTCTTGTTCCCACAAACGAAGAAAACAACTTTGTCGTCAGGGCAACCGATATTGAAGCCAGGATCACGAAACAGACGAAGGCTATTTTGATAGGTTACCCAGCAAATCCCACTGGCGCGGTCATGTCCCAAAAAGAGGCTGACGCTATTGCCGGGCTGGCTAAAAAGCATGACCTACTGGTAATATCTGATGAGATATATGCTCGTTTAGTCTATGGAGCGGAGCATATTTGTTTTCCCAGCCTTCCCGGGATGAAGGAGCGTACCATCCTGATTAGCGGATTTTCCAAATCCCATGCCATGACTGGTTGGCGTATTGGCTATGTGGCAGCCGAACGCCGTTTCATCCAAGCCCTGGCAAAAATCCATCAATACACCATGCTCAGTGCCCCAACGATGGCGCAGATGGCAGCCATCGAGGCCCTAAGAAACGGTGAGAGCGAGGTCGAAAAGATGGTTCAAGAATACAACAGACGCCGTCGCCTCATGGTCAAGAGATTGAATGAGATTGGTTTACCCTGTTTCGAGCCCAAGGGCGCTTTCTATGCCTTTCCCTCTATAAAAGCTACCGGAATGAATTCAGAAGAGTTTGCCGAAAAGCTGCTATTGGAGGAAAAAGTTGCTGTAGTCCCGGGCACTGCTGTTGGACCATGCGGTGAAGGTTTTGTCCGTTGCTGTTACGCTACTTCGTTATCTAACATCGAGGAAGCACTGAGAAGAATGGACAGGTTTATAAGAAAGAGCAGGCTGAGGTCAGAGTAAGTAGCATTATTGATGAAGTATCAGGTGAGACTACCCACGAATGTCTTTCCCTAAGATAAAGACTTCAATATTAGAGACCCAATTCTCGAGCTACAATAGCACGTTGAAAATCAGCATCACCAAAAATTATCTCGGCTGCTTTTGCCTGCCTATAATACAGGTGTATGTCATGGTCCATGGTAAAACCGATAGCTCCGAATATCTGATGCGCTAGTAAGGTGACTCGCCCGTAAGCTTCGCCTGTCCATGTCTTAGCTATAGCTACATCTGTGGTAGCTGGAAGCCCTTCGCTTACCTTCCAGGCTGCCTTATATGTAATAAACCGTGAACCGCTAACATCTGTTACCATATTAGCGCAGTGGTGCTGGATGGCCTGGAAACTACCAATGGGCCTGCCGAACTGAACTCTTTCCTTAGCATAATTGACTGCCATATCCAATGCTGCTTGAGCGCCGCCAACCATCTCAGCGCATTTAGCCACCGTAGCTTTTTGGAGAACATCCTTTACTATCGGCCAACCCTCATCCGGTTTGCCTATTATGTTTTTCTTCGGCACGGTCACATTGTCAAAAATAACTTCACATTGCTTGTCACGTGCCAGGGTTTTAAGTAGATTACACTTGACCCCCGGGCTTTTGGCATCGGCAAGAAAAATGGTGATACCGTCTTCCGGGTTCTTTGTCTCTTTTGTCCTGGCGACACATAGAATGTAGTCAGCAACATTGGCATTAAGGACAAACAGCTTGGTGCCATTGATGACATATTCGCCATTACGAGCTATAGCTTTGGTCTTAACTGATGCAGCCTCATAACTAGCAGTGGGCTCAGTTAAGGCGAGGCTAAGAATCGTTTCCCCACTGGCAACTTTGGGCAGGAATTCCGTTTTCTGCTCTTCGCTGCCTGCTGCCAAAATAGTCAGTCCGCCGAGGACCACGGTGGAGAAAAACGGGCCAGGCAGGATATTATATCCCATTTCTTCCAGAAGGACTGTCAAATCCAGGAAGTTACCATCGCTGCCTCCATATTTCTCGGGAAATACCAGGCCCATCCAGCCCTGTTTTGCCATTTTTTGCCACAACTCAGATGAATATCCCTCGTCACTCTCATCCAGTTGCCTGACTAATCGTTTAGGGCATTCTTTTTGCAGAAAGTCACGGGCCGACGCCTTTAACATTTCCTGCTCTTCGCTCAGACCAAGGTCCATCCTATTCCTCCTATTTTGTTATTCTACTTAACATAACCGGGACTCGTTTACTTTCGTGGCAACCCAAGACCCCTCATAGCTATAATATTGCGCTGAATTTCAGAAGTGCCAGCACCAACAAGAGCTGAAATGCAATCTAAGTAACCCAAGCAGACTCGTCCTTGCAAACACGACCAC
This sequence comes from Dehalococcoidia bacterium, assembly GCA_030615965.1. Lineage (GTDB taxonomy): Bacteria > Chloroflexota > Dehalococcoidia > GIF9 > AB-539-J10 > RBG-13-51-36. The sequence continues at coordinate 5,253 of JAUWYE010000075.1, forward strand.
TTAGAGATGTTTTCCACCTGTCCATAATGTCCCATAACCTGCATCCCGGTATTTGCCAGCTTCTGACTTAGCTCGGTGGTAACCAATTTCAGCACTGATGCTTCGATATTCGGGACAAGACCCTTGTCAAGCATCCACGCTATATGCCAGAAAAACATATAGGCTATCTCAATTTGGATTGCAATGTTGACTAGCTTATTCTGTATTAGCGGCTGCTGACTCAAGGCCTGTCCATTATGTTTTGTCTCCCTGGCATATCGCACTATCTCTTCGAAGGTTCGTCTGAAACCTCCTATCGGGATTACAAGCCGTTCAAAATCTAGGGCTACCATTAGATAATACCAGCCTTTGTTCATCTCTCCGACGACATTCTTTTTAGGGACTCGAACATTATCGAAGAACACTTCGTTAAAAGAATGAAAGCCACAGATGTTTATCAATGGACGGATAGTAACACCTGGTGATGTATTATTCACAATGACCAACGAAATGCCTTTATGTGGTGGGGCCGTGGGGTCTGTCCTGACAGCCATCCAGGCACAGTGCGACACGTGGGCAGCCGTGCCCCAAATCTTCTGGCCATTTATGATAAGGTCATCGCCGTCCTCTACTGCCCTAGTTTGCATCGAAGCAAGGTCAGAGCCGGTATTTGGTTCGCTGTAAGCCAGCCAGAATCGTATCTCACCTTTGGCTATCCTGGGTAACCATTCCTTCTTCATTTCCTCACTGCCAACGCGCATTATAGTGGGGCCACCAATCCCTGTGGCTATCCCCGCGCCGGGTGCTCTATGATAGCTCATCCGTTCGTGAAAGATGGCTTGCTCCATATGACTAAGTCCAGCCCCTCCATATTCTTTGGGCCATGAAATGGTCAGCCATCCTTTCTCAGCCAGCCTGCACGTGAATTGTTCAACTTGAGGGCCAAACTCCTCAAATTGTGCCAAAGTGCCATATCCCCCCGGCCAGTAAATATTTTTCTCGACCCAGTCCGCCGGCAATTCCTCGTCTACGAAGTCTTCGACCTCTTTTCGGAATGCCTTTTCTCGTTCACTAAATGTGAAATCCATTGCCTCGTCTTCCCAAAAGTCCCTTATATCAGGGCTACACAGGCTTATTTTCGGGGTAATCCTAGTCCCCTTATGGCTATAATACTGCGCTGAATCTCGTTGGAGCCGCCACCGACACCAATCGAAAGTGAACTCAGACACATGCGCATTATCCCTGCCTTCATGACAGCCCATTTGGAATCTCTGTCCAGTTCTCCGTAGTGCCCGAGAATCTGCATCCCAGCATTGGCTGTATGCCGGTTCACTTCACTTAAAAAAACCATCGACATAGATGCCTCATGGCTGGGATGAAGACCCTTACTGAACATCCAGGCGATACGATATGCCATCATGCGGGCAACCTCATTCTCCACTGCTAACTGTGCCAGCTCGTTCCTGATTAAAGGGTTGTTGGCAAGAGGTTCTCCATTTCTCGTAGTTTCTTTAGCATACTTAACCAATCCTTCAATGACTCGTTGGTTTGCGGCAGCATAGCCTATAGAGGAGCGTTCAAAATCGAGAGCCATCATCAGTTGATACCACCCGTTGTTCTTCTGTCCTACCAGGCTTTCCTTCGGGATGCGCACATCATCAAAGAACACTTCGTTGAAAGAGTGGCAGTCCAGGATGTTTATCAGGGGTCGTATAGTAATCCCCGGTGTCTTCATGTCCACAATGAATATGCTGATTCCCTTGTGCTTGGGAGCATCAGGGTCAGTTCTGGCAGCAAGCCAGCAGTAGTCAGCAAGATGACCATAGCTACACCACGTCTTCTGGCCATTAATCACGTACTCATCGCCAACTTCTACAGCTCGTGTCTGAAGCGAGGCAAGGTCAGAACCAGCATTTGGTTCGCTATATCCCAGGCAGAAGATTGTATCTCCTTTGGCTATCCCGGTTACACAATCTTTCTTCTGGTTCTCAGTTCCAAAGAGCATAATGGAAGGTCCCACCCAATTCACTGTAACTTCCACCTCGATGCTTAATGGAGCTCTACTGTAAGCCAACTCCTCGGCAAGTATAAGCCGTTTCATGTGGCTAAGTTCCAGCCCTCCATATTCTTTGGGGTACGATGGCGCCAACCAGCCTTTCTGGCCCAATTTACGCTGGAACTCGCGTGCAAGCCCCCAAGATTCCTCAGTTTCCTCCCAAATTCCGGGATCAAGCTCAATCCACCTCTGCGGGATCTCTTGCTCAAGCCATTGGCGAACCTCTCGTCTAAATACTTCCTCGTCTTCGGTAAACTTGAAGTCCATATTGCTTAGCCTCTAGTCTGCAAATTGCGATGGCCATTACTCAATAATGGCAATAACGTCATCTTCGAGGATAGAGTCA
>JAUWYE010000169.1 GCA_030615965.1 Dehalococcoidia bacterium
TCTGTAGTAATGCCATAAAAGTAGTTAAGATATTGATGATACTTGCTACTACCAATAAGCTCCTTGAATTCCTCTATAGTCAGGTCAAGGGGTGGCTTGCCATAGAAAAGGAGGGTAGTCTGCTCATCATCAGGCAGTAAACCGTCTACTGCCTCACACAGGCGCTCAGCCAGAAGTAGCCAGTCAAAAGCTTCGCCAGCGATAAGGTAGCGGTAGGTGCGCCCATTATGGGTTTCCTCGGCCGCCTTCCACAATCCAATAGCCTCAAGTAAGGCGATATACCAGTGCTTACCACCAATGATAGCTTGCTCCAAGAATCTTATTGCCTCAGCATCGCCGGTAAGGGTTAACTGAGAAGGTTGTAATTGGTTATTCAAATCGGCCACTATCATCACCACCCTTAGTTATGAGGCAAGACAGGCTATAACTTCCTTTTGGGGAATTCAGCTTTAAGCCTTTCGTAGTAGTCAAGCCTGCCGGTAGTTACCAGTTCAGTAATCTTCTTGGTAATAGCTTCCCCCACCCCCGGCACTTCCTCCAACCTATCCTCAGCCACCAGTTGTTCCACCTCCACCGGCAGGTGCTTAACCGAGCGCGCTACCTTCTGGTAAGCCCGAATCTTAAACGGGTTCTCCCCCTTAAGCTCCAGGAGGGCGGCAATGTCGGTAAGCACTCCGGCAACCTCACTATTCTTCATTGGCTTTAACTATTTATATTTAGACCATTTGATCTTGGTCACACGGGAAGCAGGTTTTCTCATTATAAAGAGGTACTTAAAGCCTCTAAGGTAAAAGTTGAACTTCTTGGCTCTATAACGCCAAAGCCCTGTATGCGAACTCTGTCCTCTCCTAACTACACAGATTACATCTATCGTCTCAAAGTATCTTGCTAAGCGCTCATACAATTTGAAGCCTACAGGCGTAAATTGCTTTTTAACCCATTGGTCACCAATTAACCATCCCATTACCTTACCGGGTTTGAGTATTCTGTATGCTTCTATGGCAACCTTTTCTAATTCATGATAAAAGCGTTCGTCTTCACAAGAGATTCTGCCAATACAGTCGGGGTGGTCTGAATAGCTAACATTGTCGCCATAAGGAGAATCGATAAATACTAAATCTACAGACTCATCAGGTAAAGGGATATTCCGAGCATCATTTTGAATAACCTCTGGGTGCATAGGTGCAACGTCATATCCAATTGCCTTTCGTCCTTCCTCTTTACACACGTCAATTGTTGTTCCACTGCCAGCCATTGGGTCAACAACTAAATCGCCCGGTTCTGTGTATCTTTGAACAAGGTTCCAAATTAAGAAGGCTGGAGTCACCCCTTGGAATTTGTTGTCGCCCTTTGGTGTTTTTCCATAGCTTTGCCTAGGATAATCCCAAAGAGTGGTGGTTTCCAAAGCGAGTTTTTCATCCTCTTGAGTAATATCAGGCTTTTGAATCGCCTCTGCTTCTGGAAATAGGACCAAGGTATTAGGACTATCCTTTACCTTATTTACCTTTTTACCTTTAGCCATTAACTAGTCTCCTTAGGTCTTCGATAAACTTGTCAAACATCTTAACCTTCTCGCTTTCCTCCACTCTCGTCTCGCTCATTACATAGCTTCCATCTGTATCTACTTCCACTATCGCTCGTCCTTTCTTTGCAGGAGTCTTAATAGTAAGTGTCCTGTCTTCATCTGGCGTAATAAAATATACCCTAATATGTTCTGTAGCTTTATCTCTGGAGAGCTTTATCTTCCAGTAGCCAGTTTGGGCGATTCTCTCACGAAGAGTAACTTTGCTAGAAATAACAGCCACAACTTTAAAAATTTCGGGGTTATAGACAATAATATCCACGTCAGGTAAGTGGGAACCAAACTCTCCGTAATCAACCAAAAGGTGTTTTTTCACCATACTTAATTCCATAGAAAGATTTTCACTTTTTGTTCGCTCCAATGTGTTACCATCTACCAATCTCAAGCCCAAGCTTTTAATCTCATCTTTTATTATATAAGCAATAAGTTTCTCTAGGTTTTTTCCTTTAAATGCACGCCAGGATTGCTCATGGTCTCGTTGGGGTGTTGGATCCCTAAGAAAATCTCTCCTATGTACTTCCTTAGCTTCAGCTAACAACTCAGAAATATATTTATAGGTATCAATGCCGAATTTGTTCTTTTTGGTCTCATACATTTCTATTAAATCTTTAAGTTTCATAATCTTCACCTCCCGCAACAATGCTTGTATTTCTTGCCGCTGCCGCAGGGGCAGGGGTCATTGCGACCTATCTTTTTGCCCCCAGCCTTTAGCCGCTTTTTCCGGCTGCCGCCAGCCCCAGCTTGAGCCATTGCCGGTGCCCTTTGCTGGGCTCCCTTCCTAACAATGCCGACGTGGTATATGGTGTGAACTACATCGTGCTGAATGGTGGATAGCAATACCTGAAACTGCTTATAGCCTTCTCTTTTGTAGGCATCCACCGGCCGTACCTGACGCAAGCGCTGCCAGCCTGCCTGTTGGCGCATACCCTCCATTGCTGTCAGGTGCTCTCTCCACAGGTTGTCTATGGTGCGAAGCATTATCAGGCGCTCCAGAATCCTCATATCATTAGCCCCCATCTCTGCTTCCCGTTGCTCATACAGCACCTCAGCTTGCTCAATCAGCTTGTCTTCAATCTGCTTCGGCTTCATCTGGGAAAGGGCATTGACATTGAGCTCTGGCGGTAGGGGGAAGATGGCGGAGACGTCAGCAATCAGGCCTTCCAGATTCTGGTCATCGCCACGCTCATCAGCAATATGAGTTGCTACTGTGTTCTGGAGCTCTTCTTTAACCATTGATAGGATGTTTGCTTTAAGGTCGG
>JAUWYE010000155.1 GCA_030615965.1 Dehalococcoidia bacterium
CCCATCCGCCGGCTACTGCCGGCAGCGGCGATAATCGCCCCTACCTTCTGCTGATTACCTGTTTTCATACTTGAACCTACTACCCGATTATAAAGCAAAACCAGTGTTATATCTACCACTAAATGATGGTATAATGGGGCAGTAATTGAAAGTAAGGAGGCTATTAATGATAGTAAGCAGTTATCTTGATACCAAACCTGTCCAGGGGTTACCCGGGGTAGTTAAGCGTGAGGTCGTCTGTGCCGATAAGGGGGCACCAAATTTCTGTATGCGTGTCTTTGATGTTGAGCCAGGTAGCTCAACTCCGTCTCACGAGCACCCGTGGGAACACGAGGTGTTTATTCTTTCCGGTCGGGGAGTGGTGGTAGGTGAGCAAGGGGAAACCAAAATAGCCAAAGATAGCGTTATCTTTATTCCCCCCAATGAGCATCACTGCCTGGTTAATAACGGTAATGAGATTCTGAGGTTTATTTGTGTTATACCGATAGTTGATTAGGATTTGAGAGCTGAGTTTACATATTCTGGATTTATCATAAGTATAGTAGAATAATAATATTAAGATATCAAATAAGATGTTATACTCTAAATATAGAGGGGGAAGGGTATCATGAAGATTAAAGAAGTAACAACCCACAATTTCAAATCAATTTCGCAAGATTGCATACTCAGTGTAGATACGAAGATTACTCCGCTTGTTGGTGCCAGTGAAACCGGCAAGACTAATATCCTAGAAGCACTGAATAAGTTTTTTGCCCCCACAGCCTTCGATGAAACAGACCTTTGTACCTTCTCAGAAACGGAAATTGGCGATGAGTCATATATGGTATCAGTCACATTTAAGCTGGAGGATTTTGATAAAGAAGAAATCGCTAAGATTAACGAGAGAATTACTGAGGTTGGCGAATTGACACTAAGAAAGCAGAGAAATGGGCAGTATGTGCTAGACGAATCAGGATTGAGAGAGAGGGAACCGAAGGAACCACAACCGCCAAGTAGACTCACCGAGCTACACAATATCATCTGGGAGAACTTGGTGAACGCCGACAATCAAGTGACTGAATTCTACCACTCGCTTCCTGACGAAGTGGCTAACAGTAAGCAATACCAGGTTGCAAGACAAGGTCTTCAGGCATGGATGGAGTACATGAAGTCTAGCGGTCCTTCACCGCTACCTTCTGAGGCCGAGGAACGAGACTTTCTAACGGTCTCACAGAATAGCGCCGATAATTTCTCAGCTCAAGTCCAACAGTTACCCAATGTTCCTGCGCAACTAGTTGAGACCGCCAATTCGCTGAGGGGTATGATAGGCGAGGCTATTACTCTATCCTATGAAGTTCCGCAAGAGCAAGAGGTAGACCCGAATAGACTACTTGAGTTATGTCCACGTGCACTCTATATTAGGGATACGGACGTTCAATTACTCCCTGATTCGATTCCTATTTCAGAGCTTGAGGCGGATACTGAACAAACATCAACATATCAAATCCTCTTACGTATAGCCGGTCTAAAGCCAAAAGACCTTAGAGATACTGACGTAACCAGACGAGACCGAAAGCTAGGGAATGGGGCAGAGAGGGTCAATAAACTCCTAGAGCGCTGGACTCAAGAGAAGCTGGAAGGTCGGTTTTCAGTAGACCCAGACAATCTTCTCTTCCACATTACAGGGAAAGAAGGACACTTTGGTAAGGTGAGTGACAGGAGTGAAGGTTTCCGATGGTTTCTGTCTTTTTGTCTAAGTTACGGGTTGCCAGCAAACACCACCCGTACTTCCATATTACTTCTAGATGAACCGGGCTTGCACCTTCATGCATCAGCGCAAAAAGACCTGCTAGAACTATTTGAATCAGTAGCAAACAGTTGTCAAATTATCTATACAACGCATTCACCTTTTATGATAAATAAGAACTACCCGGAAAGAATTAGAGCCGTATTCAAAAAACAACGCCCACTAGGCACAAGTATTGATAATAAACCTTACCATCCTACTAAAGGTGGCTACTATGAGCCAATTCGCACATCAATAGGGCTTACACTAGGTAACTCTCTATTTATCGGCGGATGCAATCTTATAGTCGAAGGGATTGCAGACCAGATAATCCTTACAGCATTTTCACGACATTTAGCTAAGCAAGACAAGCCTTTCATCAATCTACAGGATATCTGTATAACACCGGCTGGCGGCGCAAATAATGTACCGTATTTCGCATATCTTTGTAATGTTGAGGATATGAAGCCAGTTGCCCTTTTAGACAATGACACAGAGGGCGATAATGCGTTTACAAGGATTGAAAAAGAAGGGATACTTCCCACAGACAGAGTCGCTAGAGTCCATGACGCAGTCACTAAATCAAAAGAAACTATAATAGAATTGGAAGATCTAATTGACCGTGAATTCTATCATACTGCCTTCTTGGATGCATATAAAGAACTGCCGAAATTGGAATTCGTGAAGAAATTACCTAAAACATATCAAGAGGTGACCGAACAATTAGCAGAGTCAAGAGCACAAGGACTCGAAAAGAAAACTGAAGGTGAGCTTGATAATGCTGATATGTCAGCACAAAAGGCTACTCTAAAAGCTGGAAGCGGGAAACAAGTCAAGGAGCATCGTGGCGAACCAAAAGGTACGACAGTAACCTACTCGCAACTATTCAAAGATAAGCAGTGGGGAAGCTTTGACAAAACGTTAGTTGCAAGAAAGGTTTCACAGAGGTTGGAAGACATGGATATTCCGGACGCTAAGGATAGTACCATGTCAAATTTCAAACGTCTATTCGATATTATAAATAACAAGTTCAAGTAGACAGGAATACGTTGTGGTTAGGAAATCGCTCAAAATACTCAGCTTGAAAGCGAATTCAAGCTTGTTCATTTCTTAATCTTCATCAGCTCTGGCTCCCGGCCTACCTCTAACCAGCCCTACCTTTATCGCTTCTCTTAACGTGCTGACCGGGATAAGCTCAATGTTTTTAGGGGCTGGGCTAACCCTGGCACCGACTTTAGGCACCAGGCAGCGCGCAAAGCCCAGTCTGGCTGCCTCATTCACCCGCCTGTCTAGCTGAGAAACGGCTCTTAATTCACCGCTCAACCCCACCTCCCCCACCACCGCCAGGTGCGGGTCAACCCCCACATCACGGAAGCTGGAGGCAATAGACAGGGCAATACCTAAATCAGCCGCCGGCTCCCTGATTCTAAGTCCGCCGGTAGCATTAGCGATAATATCCTGATTACCCAGCTTTAAACCGACCCGTCTGGCCAGCACGGCAGTAACCAGCAACAACCGACCAAAGTCAACACCGTTGGCAGTGCGTCGGGGT
>JAUWYE010000181.1 GCA_030615965.1 Dehalococcoidia bacterium
GGGCCTATCGGTCTTTTATTCACCCAAATGTTTAAGGCATCAGGAGCAGGGAAAATTTTAGTCTCTGAGATATCAGAATACCGAGCAAGATTCGCTCAAGAGAGTGGTGCAACCCGGGTTATAAACCCATTGAAGGAAGATCTAGAAGGAGTTGTAAAAGACGAGACTCCCCTTGGTGCAGATGTAGTGGTCGATGCGGTGGGTGTTTTGTTCAAAGTTGCCATGGGAATTGCACGCAGGGGTGGACAGATCCTTCTTTTTGGCCAGAACTATCAGGCAACCACTGAGATTGCCCAGAACGACATTACCCGGAACGAGCTTGTCATACTGGGAAGTTTTATTGCTAAGTTTACCTTTCCTCCAACTATAAAGATTATCGAAAGTAGAGTTTTAAATTTAGAAAAGCTCATTACTCACAGACTTTCCTTGAGTGAGATTCACCGAGGAATAGAGGCAATGAGAAATCAGAAGGCAATTAAGGTGGTCATTACACCGTAAGGAAGACAAATGAAAAAAAGCATAGTGGTATCAACTCCCGAGGCAAAGTTCTCTGCCCTAGCTTACAAAGAAGATTTCCGAGACAGCATTAGAAAAGTGGCCGAATTAGGTTTTGATGGGGTGGAGCTTGCCATCAGGGATCCTAAAAAGGTTAGGGGAGAGAAAATTACAGAGTTGGTCAGGCAGTATAATTTGGAAGTGCCAGCTATTGGCACCGGACAGGCCTGGGGAGAAGAAGGATTAAGCTTTTCCGATCCCCTCCCTTCGGTGAGGGAGAAAGCTATTGCCAGAATAAAAGATCATATTGACTTTGCTGCAGAATTTTCTGCCCAGGTGATAATTGGCTTGATAAGGGGAAGGATAGAAGATCATGTTCGCCGAGAGGATGCGGAAAAATGGAGCCTGGACTGTGTGCGGGAATGCGCCGCCGTAGCCCAGGGATTGAAAGTAGGTCTTACTCTGGAGCCCCTAAATCGTTATGAGACCAACTTTATCAACACTGTTGCCGAAGGTATTGAGTTCATTAAGAAACTCGATCTGCCTAATATGGGGATGTTGATAGACACATTCCATATGAATATTGAAGAGGTTTCCATCCACGAAAGTATCATCAAAGCTAAGGATTATATCACTCACGTCCATTTAGCCGATAGTAACCGCTGGGCTCCGGGAAGCGGACACCTTAATTTTGCTCAAGTTATCAAAGTGCTTGAAAAAATTAACTATAAGGGCTATCTCTCAGCAGAAATTCTTCCGCTGCCTGATGCGGATAGAGCCGCCCGATTAACCATTGATTACTTAAAGAAAATCGGCTGTTAGTTGACTTTTCCAAGAAATCCTTCATAATTTATTGGTTAATTGAACAAACAAATTACCTAGCGAAATTTCAATACGTAAATTTTACCCCTGGTAGCTAGATGCAGCAATGTTATCTGGATGCCAAAACAAAAACGTTGTATTTGTCTACTTAGTGAATTAAGATATTGAATACCTATGACATCCGTACGAACAGCGAATCTCGGTCTTGTTCAGAAGATCAACCGCTCCATTGTTTTAAGTATTATTAGAGACAGAGGTCCCCTTTCTCGAGCGGATATATCCCGCAGGACTAAGTTGACACGGTCCACTGTATCCAGCATCGTGAGCTATTTAACAAGAAAGAATTTGGTAAAAGAAATCGGGTTAAGTAGCTTAGGTGTGGGACGAAGGGGTATATTGCTTGAGTTAAATCCTAAGGCTTACTATGTAGTAGGGGTAGATTTGGGTACTCTTAACACTATTGCTGCCGTGGTTGATCTAGAAGGTAAAATAGTGGAAAGAGTTGAGCATCCAACCAATGGTGAGAAAAATAGGGACGATGTTATTGAGCGAGTGAAAGTTGCCATTCGTGAAGTTATCACTTCCTCTGATGTAAACCTCCAGAAGATAGCTGGTATCGGCTTAGCTGTTCCGGGTCTGGTAGACAGCAAAAG
>JAUWYE010000147.1 GCA_030615965.1 Dehalococcoidia bacterium
ACCGCTTACTGAAGTGTGCATTATTCACGCTATATTTATTCACCCTGACTATCAGGGGCGCGGCATTGGCCGCAAATTAATTCAGGCGGTCCTGTATCATTGCCAAACCGAAGATATTGGCACGGTTCGTGCCCTCATTCCGGAAGGTAACAAAGAACTGCAGGCCATGTTCGAGCGGCAGGGTTTCCAGCGTAGCAATATTGTTAATTTTGATAAGACCTTTGAGAGTTAGGTAAAAGGTCCTCCGACACCTGAAGAACGCCTCGGTAGTTCTTGACTGGGGCGCATTCTATTTCCTCGTGGCCCTCGATGCCAGCTTCGATACCGTCGTCTCTGGTATTAGTGCCGCGTGACAGTAATGTTGTAGAGATAGTCACTATTGATGATAGTTCTGATGACGGGGTAAACGCTTATATCCGGTTGAGATTGACGGCACTTGTGCTGGGTGAAGGTGAATCAAAGTCAATTGCGATGGCTAATGATAGAAACTACATTTTTGGAGAGGACTTTTAACTGTAAAAGTCCAGCCAGACGCTTCTTAACGACCCTGATCTGAGGTACAAGGGAAAAATGGACTTCCCTTCCGCAGTCTGGAACTTCAGGTCACTATTATAAGGTCTGCAATCCGTAAGATACTAGTAGCTTAGTATCTACTACGCCGTCTACCTCCTCCACCTCCTCCACCAAACCCACCACCACCGCCATAGGGCCTCCTGCCGCCGCCGCCTTCGGTGCGAGGGCGTGCCTCACTAACACTGAGAGTCCGCTCTCCCAATGATGTTCCATTAAGCTCGTTGATTGCAGCCTGGGCCTCAGATTTCGTTGCCATCTCAACAAACCCAAAACCTCTAGATTCGCCGCTGTACCTATCCTTAATGATGTTTACCGATGTGACTTGCCCATGAGCCTCAAATGCCTGGCGCAATTCATCCTCGGTAAGCTCGCGAGATAAATTACCTACATATATGTTCACAATATTAACCTCCTTTCAATTTTTATAGCCTTACCCTTCGTGCAGCCAAACTTTTTAAAACACACTGAATGCCTCTGCTTCTAAACCTTCGGGGGCTGGGTTTGGTTCCAGCCCCCTTTGGATCCAGCTACAGTAAATTATTGCTGATTGCTCGATTTAATCTTACTGTAGCACTCACTACAATATACTGGCCTGCCCTCGCGAGGCTCAAAGGGCACTTCGCAGTCCTTGCCACACTCAACACATACTGCGGGATGCATTTGGCGGCTAGATCCGTAACCTCTGGAGCTATCGTACTGGGTTCTCTTTGCTTCACGGCAGGCAGGGCAACGCTTGGGCTCATTAGTATATCCCCTACTAGCATGGAACTCCTGTTCCTCAGCAGTGAAGGCGAATGTAGCACCACACTCAGAACATTCTAGCGTTTTTTCTGTAAATCCCATTGGATGACCTCCTTTCTTATAATACTTGGCTAGAGTTTCGGTCATCCAACGTTTGCAAATGAGCCCGGAAGAGCTTTCACAGAGGAGCGATAACCTACGCTTATAACCACTAATTTAAGTATAATAAAGCGCTGGGAAAATTGCAACTATTGGAAAATAAAGGGGTCAACTCCATTTCTCTTTAATAACTTGATGATTGATTTGTATGCCTCAACTTTTACGAATTACTGTTCCCGATCCTCCATTAAAGCTTTGAGGTCGAGGGGAAGACTGAGAAGGGGAGGAAAAATAGAGTTGCCCCCATTTTAAGAATTTTACGCTATAACAAAAGGGTGGGAGGAATTCTGGGAAAGATAAAACTCAGCCGGGTGAGTTTCTCCCCCAATTAAATAACACAACCATTATTTTGACCCGCAGCAATGCCATATTTATAATGTCGTGATTAAAAAATAAAGAGGTGGCTCTATGATTAAATCAAGATTGTGTAACCTGCTCGGAATCAAATATCCCATTATACAGGCAGGGATGGGTCCCTTCAGCAACAACAACCTTTGTGTTGCTACAGCAAGCGCAGGCGTCCTCGGGTTGCTTTCTACAAGCGGCATTTTTAACAAAGATGAGCAGCCATGGATTTACAACGACTTCGTGAGAACCGGAGAAGCTGACCCCGAAGACGATATGGCTACAGTCCTGGAAAAGGTGTTGAAACGGACATACAGGCTGGTAAAAGATAAGGGCGGTATTTTCGGAATCAATGTCATGGTTTCAGCGGAAGTTCTCCCAGCTTCACACATTATGATTGATACGGCCATCAGGGTCTGCCAGGAGAACCCTGATATGAAGAACCATTTCAAAGTAATGTATACATCCGCCGGTGACCCTCTTGGCTGGGAAGACAAAATAAAGGGAGCAGGATTTACATGGATACATATTGTTCCATCTGTTAGGGCAGCTTTGCGCTGTAAGAAAGCTGGCGTCGACGTGATAGTAGCCTCCGGGCATGAAGGAGGTTTCCATACCTCGTGGGAACCAGTTCACTCAATGATTTTGCTTCCAGCCGTGGTGGAGGCAGTATCAGACAACGATACTCTAGTCATCGGTGCCGGTGGGTTCTGCGATGGCAAGACACTGGCGGCTGCGCTGGTCATGGGAGCAGATGGTGCACTGATGGGAACCCGCTTTCTGGCAACACAGGAGAGTGATTTCCATCAGATTTGGAAACAGGCAGTTGTGGACGCAGGCGACAGGGCAACCCTTGTGGCGCGCGGCTTTGTCGGGCCGGCCCGGTGGCTGAAAACGCCGCGCAGCAGCGAACATGCCAGAAACACCCTCCAGAAATCACCTGGTGTTTTTCTGGGAACTCCAGACGATTACTCCACAACTGATATGTCTTTGATTAATTTTGAGATTGAATCCATCAAAGCTGTCTATGAAGGAGATAAAGAAAAGGCGCTTATGGCTGCCGGTGAAGTGGCTCAGCGAATTAAAGATATGCCCAGAGTTAACGATTTAGTGCAAGAGATCATCAGGGAAACAGAAACTGTCCTCAGGGAAGTCCCGAAAAGGGTTCTGGTGTAAGGTTTAAATCAGACTATGATAAAAGCCAGCAGTTTTCTCACTCCGCTCATGGATTCTTGCCACCGTAAATTTTTCCCAAAAATTTCCACTATTTAAAATCAAATTCATCCCGGGTCCCCAAAAAGTCGCAAGACTTTTTGGGGTTTGTCTAGATGTGAAACTCGACTATGTCGCCATCTTGAAGTACATGTCCCTTGCTAACCCTCTGCCCATCATACTTCCCTGAGCCCCAAACGACAGCATACTTCAAATTTTGATAGAAGTCCTTATGGAGGCTCTCAGCAGCTTCTTCCACTGTGTTGCCCTTCTCCACTATCATAGGGTCAGTCAGGTCGGCTTTGCTGCCGGGGGTCTTGGTATAAACCCGGACGATATTCAAGGCTTGATAAACTGCTCTTTTGAACTCCTCCAGGCCGCCACCTTCCCTGGCTGAAATGGAAACCAGGGGAAACAACTTGGCATATTGCGAATGCAAGCGCTCCCAATTCTCGTTTGAACCTGCCAGCTCATTCTTGTTCCCCACAATCAGCATCTTCCTGGGATAACTCCCCGGAGTTGGTTGTGCACCACCATCTGGTAAGGGCTCTATTCTTGCTTCGCTTAGCCCTTGAA
>JAUWYE010000097.1 GCA_030615965.1 Dehalococcoidia bacterium
ACCACATCTGCAATAGAAGATTCGGTATTGAAACAAGGGATGCCAGCTATGACTTTGAGTTTAGTCTCCTGAGAAGGGTGAGATGATTGTTTCATCACGCCGCTCCTTGATGTTCTATTTTAACCCACTAAAGCTATATTAAGCAAGGCTTCATCTCGTATAGCAGTTAAGAATATAGGCTATTTGTGGACAGGTGTCAATAAAGTGATGCCAGCAGGTAAGTAAATCTTCCTAACTCTCAGCTCGACAATGTTGCCCGAGAGTCACATACTCCATTTGCTCTGCCGAGGAGAAATAATCGGTTGCTTCCACCCTGCCGTGGTTGTATATCAACCTCACCTTTTCATATATATCTCTGGAGTTTGTCAAAATCATACCGCCCTCTCCCATAGTGATCACCTTAGGGGCACAGAAGCTCAGGATGGCAGAATCGCCGAAGCTTCCTACCTTCTTCCCATTGACTATGGCACCAAGAGACTCGGCAGCGTCTTCTACGAGAATTAAGTTGTGCTTCTGGGCAATTCGTTTCAGCTCCTCAATATGGCAAGGTGAGCCACCATAGTGGATGGGGATGATGGCTTTTGTCTTGGGGGTAATTTCCCCTTCTACATCCTCCGGGGCAAGTCCGTAGGTCTCGTCTTCAATTTCAGCAAACACAGGTTTAGCGCCAACAAAGAGAGGAGCATTAGCAGTAGCAATAAAAGTGAAAGAGGGAACAATGACCTCATCCCCTTCTCCTACGCCATGTGCAGCAAGCACAACATGTAAGGCAGAAGTGCCGGAATTCATAGCAACGGCATGTCTTTCCCCGACATATTCACAGATTTTCCTTTCAAATTCTTTAATCTCAGGCCCTGTTGCCCAGTGCATTCCCTTCTTGATGACCGAGGTGACTTTTTCCACATCCCTGTCATCCCAGTATATCTTGAAAAGCGGTATGTTTTGCATAGTTTGATTCTCTTTTACAAAAGTTCTTTGTAGTCTTGCTCCAGGTCGAGCGTTAAGCAAGCCATTTTTCTACTCCTTAGTGCGGAGCAATTGATAATGGTGTAACTGCTACTTGAACCCATAAATCTTCTTCATCCAGCCAATAGTCCTTGGTATCCCGGTATCATGAATTTGGACTCTTCGGTAGCTCACTCCCGCTCAGGATAAAATCTCAATATCAAAGGATGACGTATACTCTTTTTAATCTCAGTCTCATGGTGGGCAAGCTCTTGCTTAATAACCTGATGCTCTACCAGCACAACTAAACAGTCAGCTTCTTTGGTTATTTCTTCGATAGAAGCGTATTGATAACCCTTAGCCAGCGGGTCATAGGCTTCCACTTGATAGCCGTCTTCCCTAAGCAGGTTAATAATCTTAAGCGCCGGGCTATTCCTGGTGTCATAGGTATCCGGCTTGTAGGTAACACCTAGCACTACTATCCGGGGGTCTTTAATACCACGCACTGCACACCTTATCTTAGCAGCAATTTTATAGGGCACCTCATCATTAATAAGCCGAGCAGTATGGATGAGACGGGAGTTAACCGGGTCAACCTCCTTGATAAACCAGGGGTCGACGGGAATACAATGCCCTCCGGTACCGATGCCAGGTTTAAGGATATTGACTCTGGGATGCTTATTAGCCAGCTCAATAGCCTGCATAATGTTCACACCAAGCCCCTCAGCTACAGCGGCAAATTCACTAGCCAAGGCAATATTCACATCTCTGTAAGTGTTCTCCATTAGCTTGACAAGCTCAGCAGTAACGTCATCAGTTAAATAAAGCCCTCCTTTAACAAAGGAAGCATAGATTTCCTTAGCCATTTGAGCTGCTTTACCATCAAGTCCGCCGATAACACGGTCATTATGCACAATTTCTTCAAATACATCTCCAGGTAGAATCCTTTCTGGACAATGGCAGAGGAAAACATCCCTGCCCACTCTTAAGCCAGTCTTTTCGATTAAAGGAGCGATTAATTGCCTGCAAGTGAGAGGAGGCACGGTGCTTTCAATAATGACCAAGTTACCCAGATGCAAGCATGGTAAAATAGACTCTATTCCCCCGATAACCTGAGAAAGGTCGGCAATCCTTTTCTTTTCATCAAGAGGCGTAGGCATAGAGATAATAAATACATCTGCTTCACAGGGGGTCTTTTGGGCACGAAGCTTTTTTCTCACCTGGGGTTCCTTAAAGATTTGCTTGACCTCCTCTTCAGCGAGATGCAAAACACCCTCATTAATAGCATTGACTATGTTTTCCTCAATGTCGACTCCGATAACTTCATAGCCTGAGCGAGCTAGCATTATAGCTAAAGGCAATCCTACATATCCGGTACCAATTACTACAATTTTCTTAGCCACAGCGGTAAACCTCTTTCTGCCAGTTGATAGTTCTGGGAATTCCCTCCTCTAGAGTCACTGTACTTTGATGCATCAGGTCACGAATTGCCTTAGCAACATCCACCTTCTTCTCCAAGGTAGTGGTTTCCTCCACATCACGATACTCTACTAAACTATCGTCCTTGCTCAAATAACCGAGAATAATATCGGAAGCTCGCTTCATATCGTGCAGTTCGTTTCCAGCTATGTTATACACCTCACCAGGGTTAAAAAATTTCACAATATTAGCCAGTGTCCTTACCGTATCATCGATGTAGGAAGAGGTACGCTTATGCTTGATATAAACGGTGTAAGGTAAGCCATGGAGTGCTCTATATATAAAGACGCAGATAGCGCTTCTATACTCAGAATAATACTCTCCAGGACCGTAGGTGTTGAACAACCTAACCCGCACTGTCTCTATGCCAAATCTATCTGCAGAGTTTAAAATCTGCATCTCATTAACCCGCTTACTTATGGCGTAGTCGTTCATTTGTCTAATAGCCACCTTATCCATCACATCCTCACTCATAACCCCTCTGTAGTCTCCATAGACCTCTGAGCTACTGGTGAATATCATCCTGAATTTAAGCCGTTCTTGCATTCTAATGATGTTCTTCGTGCCAATTGCGTTTGTCTTCCAAAGCGTTTCATAAAAATCTTCACCATTTCTGCGACCAAATTCGGCTGCAAGGTGGTAGACATAGCCAAATTTTGCCTTAGCGAAAAGATTCTCCACTTGATGGGACTCACTTATATCGCACCTCATGTAGTATGGCTCACAAGAGTGCATCCTATCTGAAATCCATACCTCATGACCCCTCCGCCTCAGTTCCTCTGATAAGGGCTTGCCTACAGCACCCAACCCACCAGTTACCAGTATCTTAGTCATCGGTTACCTTCCTCACGCAAGCATATATGGTTTGAAATAGGATATTTCTCTTCTTCAAGATATAAAACTCCTTTCTAAGATAACTTTCTAGCTTCTTGTGATTGAACCCTAGATGGTCCTTCCGCCATTGTTTTTCTAAATCAGTTGTATCCTTAAAGAACGACGCCCTAAGCAGGTTAGTCATAGATATTGGTTCTCTGTTTGCACCTAATAAGAAGAGCCCGAGCCTCTGGAGCAAGAAGGGTATGCCAATCATATTAGGCACTGAGATTACAATGACACCCGTTTCATCAATCAGGTCATATAGCTCTTTAACAAAATTAACCTTGGACTCCCATAAATTAGATTTATCGCCTACATGCTCTAAAGTTTCTAATAAAAATAGGACATGGTACTTTGTTTTCCCTAATTTTGACTTTAAATCATGCATCGCCAAGTCACAGTTGCATATCAACTCTACATTTCTAAGACCTGCTACATTAACAACTTTAGAAGCAAGCTCCACAAACTCAGGTTTCCTATCAATCCCAACAACATAATTGAAATACCTCGCTAATGATGGAAGAAAAGGGCCATCTCCACAGCCGAAGTCAATGACGTTACACTCCTGAAAATAGTCTTCTGTTAGTCGAAGTGCATATTCAAAGTGCCTTGTCCGCAAGAAAGAGGCGATCCCTGGTTTTAAGTAATTGTATTCTGAGTATGTCTTAATTCCTTTCTCTGGTATATAGTTAAAGCCTTCCAAGGTTATATATGGTGGGCGAATAAAATAACGTGTGGATAAATAATGCATCACTGATTAAGCTAAACCCCCATGATTAGTCGGGCGATTCTCTCCCCCGCATCCCCGTCGCCGAAAGGATTTCGCCAGTTATTTTCTCTGCCAAGCATAGTCTTTAAGCATTTCAGGATTTTCTCTGGCACAGCCCCGGCAAGGATATTGGAACCCACCTCCAGAGTCTCGGGACGCTCAGTGTTATCCCGCAGGGTAACGCAGGGCACGCTGAGGATGCAAGCTTCCTCTTGGACACCACCGGAATCAGTCAGGATAAGTCTGGCACTACTCTCAAGTTGCAAGAAGCTGAGGAAATCTATCGGCTCAATCAGTTTGAGTCCTCGAGGTTGAAGGCCAAACTCAGCCATCGTCTTCCTAGAACGGGGGTGGATGGGGTAGATTACCGGCATCTCAAATTCAGCAGCTACTCGGCCAAGACCTTCCAAGATAGAAGCAAATCTTGCCCGGTTATCGACATTCTCCTGGCGGTGAACGGTTACCAGAAAATATTGCTTTGGTTTAAGGTGTAAGCTACCCAGGGTATTTCCGCTTTCCCTGGCTATTTCTAGGTTCTGATAGATAGTATCAACAATGGTGTTGCCGGTGACAAATATTTTCTCCTTGAGGATGCCTTCATTAAGCAGGATTTCCTTAGCTTTCTCAGTGGGGGCAAATAGATAATCGGAGCAGTGATCGGTCAGCATGCGGTTAATTTCCTCGGGCATATTTTTATCATAGCTTCTCAAGCCGGCCTCGACATGCCCTACTTTTATGTGGAGCTTAACCGCTGCCAGGGCACCGGCAAGGACAGAGTTGGTATCACCCTCAACCAGAACTACATCGGGGCTTTCCTGTTGCAACACCTTTTCCACACCGATAAGTATTCTTGCCGTTTGCTTAGCAGGTGAGCCTGACCCCACCTCCAGATTGTATTTAGACGGCGGGAGCCCTAGCTGCTCAAAGAATACCCTGTCTAGATTATATGAATAGTGCTGACCAGTATGGAGGATAAAGTAGTTTTCCTGCCGTTTCTCTAACTCCCTGATAACAGGTGCCATCTTGATTATTTCGGGGCGAGTGCCAACGATTATGGTAATCTTCAACGGCCTGTTTCTCCCTCAATTCTACGGACCTCAAAAATCACTGTCCCGCCTTCAGTATAGGGTTCGCCAGGATCTACACACTGCATATAAGCATGCTCACCATCCTTAGGTGTGGTCAATCCCAGCTTCACGGGACACCAGTCGTGTTCCAACATGGTAACGTAATGGAGCAAGGTTGACAGCGCATGAGTGCAGAGAACGTCTGTCCTGTTCAGCAATATCCTTGGGTCGTCTATCACTATCTTGTCCCCAACTTTATATACTGGGCAGTTGCCCCTGACTTCACGAACCTTGATTTCTAGCATTATTACCTCTAATCAAGCTGTGCAAGCTTTTCTTGAGACGAATCCTGACTACCGAGAGAGCTACGCTGAGGCCATGCCTGATTGCCTTTAGATTAAAGGTTGAAGGAACGTAGAGGCAGGAGATAGGAATTTCCTTGATGGTAGCTCCCTTTCTTCTGGCGTTCTCCAGAGTTTCAATGCTGACACTCATTCCTTTTTCAGCCAGGGAAAAACTTTGGAATGCCTCCCTACTATAAGCCCTAAAACCACTCTGAGCATCGGAGACTTTTGTTCTGGAGCCGAGGTTCCATAACAAGGTGATCACACTGATGCCGAATTTGCGATAGCGAGGCATATTAACGTCTTTGGTGAGGAACCTGGAGCCAATTATCAGGTCTGCTTCTCCCTTAAGGATAGGAGTTAGAAGAAGGGGAATCTCATCTGGCTTATGCTGTCCATCGCCATCGATGATAACTAAAACATTGGCGTTGTTCGCCTTCGCCGCCTCAAAGCAGGACTTGATAGCTTTCCCATAGCCTCTATTTATGCCATGATTTGTGACTAAGGCGCCGGCTGCTCTCGCCGCCTCTGCGGTACCATCATGCGAGCCATCGTCTATTACAATGACTTGGTCAACATATTTCTTGGCTTTGGATACCACATCTGCAATAGAAGATTCGGTATTGAAACAAGGGATGCCAGCTATGACTTTGAGTTTAGTCTCCTGAGAAGGGTGAGATGATTGTTTCATCACGCCGCTCCTTGATGTTCTATTTTAACCCACTAAAGCTATATTA
>JAUWYE010000183.1 GCA_030615965.1 Dehalococcoidia bacterium
GCCTAAATGGAGCAGCTTGGTGAAAAGGTAAAGGAACTGCGAATAAAAAAGGGCTGGACACAGGAGCACTTGACGTGGGAGATAGACGTTAGCCTGTCAACAGTGCAGCGCTGGGAGAGACAGGGGGCTAAACCTACTCGCCTTGCCCGCAGAGAGCTTGCCAAGCTTTTTAAGGAAGCTGGAATCAGCGATCAGTGAAGTTAAAGGACTTAATCGGCGACACGCTAGTAATTGGTATGAGTGCCGCCCTGTTGTGGCATCTCTCGAACATCTGGCGTTACGGTCAATATTTGGCGGGAGAGCCTAATATGTTAATTAGAAGCCTGGAAACGGTAGGCCTTCTAGTTATTTTAGTCTTTGGTACAGCTAAATTTGTGACCGACGTGAAAAGGTAAATGATATGTCCAGGTATGAAAGAATATTCAGCCTATCTGAGAATAATAAGGGGTTGATATGCCCATTCAAACCGATTCTTTGTCAGGAGGGTTACCCACCACAAATGTCAACTATACCTTGATTGGCAGAAACGAATCTAAGAAGGAGACAGGCAGAAAGTGAAACCTGAAGATTGGCTAGATTTCCAGTATGCCGAGGCTATTCGGATGGACTTTGTTGCCTACAGGAAAGCATGAACGACTTAGCTAAAATACTCAAGCATCGAAGAGTTATGAAGGAGCTAACACTATACAAGCTTGGTGCTAAGTCATCTGTATCCGCATCACACCTGGGTCGCATAGAGAGGCGGGAGCGTTTCCCCTCAGCCCGTATTCTGCGGAAGCTTGCCAAGCCTTTGGGCTTTAGTGAGTCTGAGCTATTTACCCTTGCTAACTACTTGACATCTGAACCTTCCATCGCGGTTGATAGTGGGGCTCAGCTTGGCCGATTGGACCCTTATGTGGCTGAGGTGTTATCACAAGAGCCGGTGGAAATGCAGCGCGCTGTTTTCGGAATTCTCAACATCTTGACGAACCTCGCCAAAACCTTTGCAAGAAAATAGTGATGTTAGTGAACTTGAACGTGCCTGCGCTTAGGTGATAGGTAGGGACAACAAACAACAGTTCAAAAAAGTGCAATTGATTTAACAACATACTAGTTTGTTACCTCAGAGATAAACCCAGGCCAAGATTATGTCTACCCCCCCAAGCTCCCACCTGAGCACATCGCCCGTGCCTCTTCTACAGATTGACTTGTTACTGCAGCTGGAACATCATATAAAGTGGGGTGGTAGGAATGAAGATGCTGGCTGCTTTGGAGGTTCAGCAGAGGATGAGATGATGAAAATAATGGGAATTTTTATTTCAATTATCTTGGTTGTAATTGCAATTTCAGTTAGCGGTTGTCAAGAAAAGCCAGAAAAATATACCGGGCCTGTTGAGAAAATCACCTTAGCTGCATATGCCGGAGAGACTGGAGCTCTTGTTTATGTTGCTGAACATCAGGGATTTTTTGAAGAAAATGGTTTAGAGGTGACCATAAAAGATTATGGATCTGGTAAGGCTTGTGCTGATGCTCTTATAGCTGGAGAAGCTGATATTGCCACTTCAGCTGATAATGTTTTTGTCAGCAACAGTTTTGAGCATACAGACCTTAGGATATTTGGAACTGTTGCTACCGCAGAAGTTAAAGAATTAGTCGCCCGAAAAGATAAAGGAATTACAACTCCTACAGACTTAAACGGTAAAAAAATTGGAGTCACAAAAAAGAGCAGTGCCGAGTCTGATCTTGGAAAATTTTTGTTATATAATGGCCTCTCCATCGATGACGTAGAGTTAGTT
>JAUWYE010000129.1 GCA_030615965.1 Dehalococcoidia bacterium
GACATAGCCTCGCAGGCGATGATGCCCAGTCCAATGCCTGGAAAGGCATAGGCGTTGTTAGCTTGACCCGGCACATATGTTTTTCCCTTAAACGTGACGGGAGCAAAAGGGCTGCCGCTGGCAAAAATAGCACGCCCCTCCTCCGTCCACGCATAGGCCTCTTCAGCAGTGCATTCAGCCTTTGAGGTTGGATTCGACATGGCAAAGATGATGGGTCTTTGATTGTAAACGGCCATTGCCTCCAATACCGATTGAGTAAATGCCTTGGGCTGTCCCGAGGCTCCGATAATTACTGTGGGTCTGAGCGACTTAACAGCAGAAAGAAAATCTCTGAGATACTCATAGTCGTGGGCGTAAGGAAGCTTGTATTCCGCCAGATCGCTACGGCTTTTCACCACTAGGCCTTTGGAATCCACAAACCAGCACCGCTTTCTTGCCTCCTCCTCAGACAGCCCATCAGCAACCAACGCAGAGCTAACCATACCGCCAATTCCAATACCAGCTTCACCAGCACCGAGGAACAGAATTTTTTGATCCCTTAACTTGCCCCCAGTAATTCGCAGGGCTGAATACAAGCCTGCTAGCCCCACAACTCCTGTCCCTTGTATGTCGTCATTAAAAGTGCAAACTCGGTCTCGATATTTATTCAACAAGCGAAGTGCGTTTTGAGTGGCGAAGTCTTCAAACTGGATAAGAGCAGAGGGATAGAGTTCCTGTGCTGCCATGATAAATTCTTCGACCAAGTCGTCATATGGTTCTCCGCGAAGGCGACGCTGTCTGAGGCCGATGTAGAGAACATCATTTAGCAGCTCCTCATTGTTTGTCCCTGCGTCAATGGTCACTGGGAGACATAGCCCAGGGTGAATGCCAGCGCAGGCGGTGTAGAGGCAAAGCTTTCCTACGGGAATGCCCATTCCGTTGGCGCCCAGGTCTCCCAGACCTAGAATCCGTTCACCATCGGTAACGACTATAACGCGCACATCCTTATTCGGCCAATTCCGTAAGACATCAATCACTCGTCCCCTGTCCTTGGTCGAAATAAAGATGCCCCGGGGTCTCCTCAAAATGTGACCATATTCCTGACACGCCTGTCCCACTGTGGGAGTATAAACGATAGGCATCATTTCCTCGATTTTGTCTATGACTACCCGGTAGAACAAAGTTTCATTTCGACCCTGGAGGCTCATGAGGTAGATGTACTTTTCCAAATCCGTTGGCTTTCTATGGAAATTTTCCATAACCTGCATAACCTGTGTTTCCAGAGAGTTAACGTATGGCGGTAAAAGCCCCTCAAGTCCCAATGCCTTCCGTTCCTCTTCGGTGAACGCTGTCCCCTTGTTTAAGGTTGGGTCACGGAGTAAGTTAATTCCAGTAGGTATATTGGTCATACGAATCTGCTTTTCCTTCTTCAGCTTTTTATCACGCATAACCAGTCCTCCTTCTGGCACTAACCAGTAACTGCCCAAAACAGTGCCCAAGATAAACAGCAAACGCTGTGGTTTCAGACACCTTTTGCCGTTCTATTATAACTCTTCTTTTGCCTTTAGTGTTCTAATCTTCGTCTTCTTTCTTCACTGTAATATCCCAGGGTGCTGACCAGCGTGGTCATTAGGGGGGCGGGGGAATCACAAGCTAAGAAAGGGCACAGCCGAACACCAGGAGGGCTCGGCAAAGACATTTCACACTTAATTGCCCCGATTTCATCGGGAATTTATGCAGTTAACTATACATCCACAAAGTTCTTTGACCGCTTTTGCTATACGCTACCTACGCCCTAACCTTCTCCCTTATCCACTCCCAATCAGGCTCGCCGTGCTCGAAGAAAGACTTGAAATTATCCTTCAGCCACTCGTAATAATCATCCTCGACGTACTGACAAAAGGTTTCTACAAGCTGTCCCTTTGAAATATCTTTTGGGATTTCCAGCTCCAACTCTTCAAATTTACAATCGAGGAATTCTTCGGTAACCGCTCTATCAAGCATCTTTCGCCTTCTTCGGCAAATTTATTTCTTCCAAGAAAAACTATATGCCCAGTTCCTTTTCAAAGTCTAAATAAGCCTTTTTGCGTCTGTGAAGTTCTTCCACTTTTCCCAATTCAATAAATATTGCTTGACCGCTAATTTCGTGAAAAGTTCCTGAGAGCAAATTCTGCACCTTATTGTGGTCTGCTTGAGACGCCACAATGAAAATGTGGCTATTCCACAAATCAAAAGCATGCTTTAGTTTTGCCAGAGCATGGTACACGTCTCCGCCAACTTGAACTTCAAAGACATAGGTTGGCACGGAGCGCTCCACTCTCCTCCACACGACATCAAGCTTCCCAATATCAAAGACATATTCCTCGTCGGCAAGATAGCCTTGGAGTTTGCCAATTTCTGCCAGTTTCTGTTTCACTTCTTCATGTGAAGGTAAAACCTGCTCTGCCTGCTGAGGTTCGAGAGTATAGGGAGGTGCAATCTCTGCTACTGGGGCTGGCGTCGGAATCTTCACACGATATTCTTTGGGCAAGGATGCGAGCTTTGAAAGCAGTTGCCGGGCTGTGTTATGACTTAATGCTTGGAAACCTCCGCGAGGGAACAGTTCCTTAGAAGTTATTTTGGATATTTGCCATTTATCAAGAGGAAGGCAGCGCTCTACATTAAATTCGAAGCGGCAATGGCCATATAACCTTGTTTTCCTTGATCTCCTGAGGCCATAAAGGCTGATCCTGATGAAATTTTATGCGAACAGTGCCATGGCCAATTATGCCACTTACAGGGCTTGTGACATAAAAAAACAGTGTATCTTTTTCGTTTAAGCTCTCCCAAAGGTATCTCTGTGTTTGTTTAAGGCCCCAGATATTTTTCTGCTCAAAAGCAGTTCTCCAATTGTGGGGAGAACCTACCACTAACCAATAATCACTCAATATCACTCCTTATCTTCCATCTTGTCTTGCATCTTCTTCCACCCCATCCCAGCAGTCAAGGTGGCAAGCATATCGAACACAAGAGCCTTGAAAGGTTAGCTCGTCGTCAGATTCCATAATATCCCCTTCTGCCATAACAAGGACGGGCTTACGCTCCTTCATTGGCAGTCCGCATTTATCGCATGTAATAACACCTAGGCGAGCTTCCATCATACTAGCCTCCGTAATTACATACAGTTTTAACTCTTTTGAGTTGCATTCTCTCCCTCACTCCCAAACTTCGTCCTCGGCGAAGCCTTTCTCTAAGCCTAATTCGTCGGCTTCCTCCTCGGTGTATCCATCGAAGGTTTCTTCTTGGCTGAAGGATTCTTTTCGCCATAAGAAGGGGCGAGAAAAGAGCCTCCTTATCTCGGCGCCGCATTCGGGGCATCTTTTCAGCGGTTCATCATTTATTCCCTGCCTCACATCAAACCTTCCTTTACACAGCCTGCAATGAGCACCGTCTACTGCTTTATATTCATAAATTGGCATTTCACTCTCACCTCCATCCTCTCCTTTCGAGGGAGAGGGAATCTAGAAGTATTACCTTCTGCAGCACTACACTTTCACCTTCACCTTTCCCGATTAATCGGGACTCCCGTCAAGGGAGAGGAGACTGATTATTTCCCGCAGCAATGCTTGTATTTCTTGCCTGAGCCGCACGGGCAGGGATCATTACGTCCAACTTTTTTGCCCACCATAACCGCTTCCTTCTTTTTTGGAGCTTCCTTGACAATACCGACGCGGTAAATTCTGCGGGTGACATCATGCTGAATGCTAGCTAAGAGGGCTTCAAAATGGGCATGACCTTCCCTCTTATACACTATCAGCGGCTGTTCCTGACCCACAGCCCGCAGACCTATCCCTTGACGCAATCGGTCCATTTCGGTAAGATGCTCCATCCATGAGCGATCGATAGCCCAAAGCATTATCTCTCGTTCATGTCGTCGCATGTCATCGACACCGACCTCTTGCTCCAGGCGTTCATATAAATCTTCAGCATGATGGATTAACTCGTTGATACTTTGTTCCCGGGTCTGTCTGGATAAGACACTAGCATTGAACTGGGGTGGTAAGTCAGGGAATATACCTGGGACAATGATCTTTCGACCCTGAACATCGACGATCTGGTCAGTTAAATGCTTTTGAATTAATGCTGGCATTACTAGGTGTTCCACCAGTTGTCTGTTTTCATCATCCACCTCTGGATCCCACTGCCTAAATAGCCTTTTAGCGTGTTCAACTAACTTCTCAATGATCTCCTCAACACCGAGGTCAGATAAAATGTCGGCATTGAGCCCGTCTGGTATGGGGAAACAATCGGACATGCTTTTAAGCAAGGCTTGTAGATTTCCGTTGCTCCGGTTATGGTCAAAGTGGTCATATACTCGGCTCTTAATTTCATGCTTAATTAATGAGTGGATATTCTCTTCACTGAAGAGCTCTTGGATTTCATCCTGGACCATAGATATTATATTTGCCTTAAGGTCGGCGCCACTGAGGATTTTTCTCCTCTCGGCGTAAATCACCTCGCGGTGCTTGTTGATGACATCGTCATATTCCACAAGGTGTTTACGAATATTGAAATGATAGCCTTCGGTCTGGACCTGGGAATTGGTCACAGCCTTAGTGGC
>JAUWYE010000130.1 GCA_030615965.1 Dehalococcoidia bacterium
AAGAGGATTTCAAAGCCCTAGACAACTTAGCTAGCACCATCGCAAAAAAACATAAAGAGCGTGGCTTTGCCTGATAACTTTTTATAGGAAAGGGGGCAGGATGTCCAAAGCAGTGATAATCTATGACTCCAGGAGTGGCAATACCGGGATGATGGCGAAGGCAATTAATCGCTACTTGTGTAATGTTCGTGAGATTTTGAAAAGGAGGAAAAAGACTTATGGAAACAACGAAGTTTTATACCCTGCCACAATTGCTCTACGGATATGATCAGTTACAGCCCTATGTATCCCAGGAACAGTTAACTCTACACCATCAGAAGCATCATCAGGCGTACGTCAATAGTGCTAATGCCATACTCGAGAGGCTGGACAAAGCTCGCAAAGAAGGTGCTGACTTTGATGTTAAAGCTACTTTGAAAGAGCTTTCGTTTCACATTGGAGGGCATCTGCTACATTCATTGTTTTGGACCAACATAGCCCCGCCGGGTAAAGGCGGAGGAAAGCCAACGGGAACTTTGGGCACAGCCCTAGAGAAAGAGTTTGGAAGTTTTGAAAGATTTAAAAAGGAATTCAGCCTGGCTGCTACTAGTGTGGAAGGCTCGGGATGGGCGGGACTCAGTTTCTGCAAGCAGACTAACAGACCAATAATAATGCAGATAGAGAAACATAACACAAATGTTTATCCCATGTTTACCATCCTCATGGTTATTGACGTCTGGGAGCATGCTTATTATCTGGATTATAAGAATGAAAGAGCCAAATTCGTTGATGCCTTCTGGAACATCGTCAACTGGGATGAGGTGAACAAAAGGCTGGGAAAAATAATGAAGTAGTTTGAGTGCAAAGGGTTGCGAGGATATGTTAGAGGTATGGGCAAATCATAAGGAAGGAGTAGAAAAACATAGAAAGATTAAAGGCAGTGGCCAAGCGATTGACTCCTCTTCACTGGGGATGGATAGTCTCTGTGACTAAGAGACTGGGCACAGAAAAGAATATCAGGGAGGGATGAATGGACAAGGATAAAATTATTGCTTTACTAAATCAAGACCTTGAGGGTGAACACGCAGCCATCATTCAATATCTGGTCCATGCCCATGCTATGGGCGAGGGCGAGATGGCATGTGAAATCGAGGCTATCGCCCGGGAGGAAATGCGTCATTTTGATTGGCTGGCTGAGACCATAGTCAGCTTGGGTGGCACTCCCAGCCTTGAAAGGGGAGACATGCGCACGGGTGGCGAGCTGGTTTCTGATTGGATGAAAAACGATGTGCTTCAGGAGGAAGATGGCATTGCCTTATATGAAGAGCACATCAATACCATCGACAATCCTAAGATAAGGCGGCTGCTGAAGCGAATTCTTTCCGATGAGAAAGCACACCGAGGCGACTTCGAACACTTTGTGAATAAGGCTCAAAAGGAAGGCGCCAAGGATTTAAGGGGCTCTCGGCAAGACAAGGTTGCCCAGGTTCTCAATTGGGGCATCGAGCATGAATATACCGTTATCCTTCAATACCTTCTCCACTCCTATATGACGCCCAACAAGGATGTCAAGAAGGAAATGGAGGACCAGGCTATAAATGAGATGCAACATCTGGGATGGCTGTCTGAAGAGATGGTTGACAAAAAAGGCAGTCCCAAGATTGAGCACACCAAGGTGGATAAATCCACCAAGACCGCTGATATGCTTCGGGCAGATATTGAGATCGAGAAAAGGGTGGCGGCTGAATATGACCGCGCTACCAAAGAAATTGAAGAGCCTGATCTGAAAGAGCTTCTTGCCCGGATAAGGGACCACGAATTGTACCACGTTGATGTATTCAGCGATTTGTTGAAGGAAGAGGAAAAGCGAGGCTAATTGGTATGTTGAGTTGGCAGCGGAATGTCAGCTCAAGCCTCGGCAATGTGAGAGGAGAGCTGGCCCAGCAATTGACTAATGTATTGTGAAGCTGGAAGGAGCGGCATCTTAGTGGAAATTCAGGTCGCTTCACCATAAACAGCAAATTCTGGAAAATCTAAGCTGTGAAGACGTGAGGTGGGGAAAAGTTAATGGCCGATAAAACTAATTCCAAAAAGACTGACAGGGCTTCAATCCATATAACTGGGATGACTTGCACTACGTGTGCAGCCACTATTGAGAAGGGTCTTTCCCAGACTCCTGGTGTGGAACAAGCTGACGTTAGCTTCGCTTCGGAGAAGGCTTCGATAAAATACGATCCTACAAAGGTAGACCTTGACAAGATTAAGAATACCGTCTCGCAATTGGGGTATGGGGTTGCCACCAGGAAATCCATATTCCCGGTGGGCGGAATGACATGCGCTTCCTGTGTTGCCCGAGTGGAGGAGGCTCTCTCTAGCGTGCCGGGGGTGATTTCGGCCAGCGTGAATCTGGCCTCGGAGAAGGCCACCGTGGAGTACCTGGAAGGAACGAGGCTGGCTGACATGAGACGGGCGGTAAAAGACGCTGGCTATGAACTTGGCCCCGAGGCGCAGGCTTTTGGGGATGTGACCACTGCTGCCCAGCGTGAGGTCCGAGTTCTCAGGAATAGATTTATCATCGCTGCTATCCTGGCCTCAGCAATCATGGCCTTAGGTTGGGGTCCTTCCTTTGTTGGCAAGTCCTATCTACTATTAGCTTTGGCTACGCCAGTGCAGTTCTGGGCGGGTCTGCGATTCTACCGAGGGGCATGGGGTGCGCTGAAACATAGAACCTCTGATATGAATACCCTGATTGCTGTAGGTACCTCGGTGGCTTACTTCTACAGCATGATAGCTGTTATTTCCCCCGGCCTTTTTGCCGCTGGTGTACTGGAACCCCACTTATACTTCCATACCTCAGCGGCGATCATAACCTTGATTCTTCTTGGCCGTTTTCTGGAAGCTAGAGCCAGAGGACAGACCTCAGAAGCAATAAAGAAGCTTATCGGTATGCAACCGAAGACCGCTCTAGTTATCCGTGAGGGCGAGCAGGGGGAGATTCCCGTTGAAGAGGTTCAGGTTGGTGATCTTATCCTGGTACGTCCTGGCGAGAGGGTGCCCGTAGATGGCATAGTGCACCAGGGCTACTCCAGTGTTGATGAGTCCATGATTACCGGAGAGAGTATCCCAGTGGAGAAAAAGGTAGGTGATGAGGTGATCGGTGCCACTATTAACAAGACAGGCAGCCTTGAAATCGAAGCAAGCAAGGTGGGTAAGAATACAACGCTGGCTCACATCGTCAGAATGGTGGAGGAAGCACAGGGAAGCAAAGCTCCTATTCAGCGTCTTGCTGACGTTATCGCCAGCTACTTTGTGCCGGCAGTGATTAGCATTGCCATCGTGACCTTCGTAGTCTGGTATTTTGTGGGACCAGATCCAGCCCTCACTTTTGCCTTTCTTAACTTTGTCGCCGTGCTCATTATCGCCTGCCCCTGCGCCTTGGGGCTGGCTACTCCAACCGCGATTATGGTCGGCACGGGCAAGGGAGCCGAGCATGGGATTCTCATCAGGAATGGCGAGGCTCTGGAGAGGGCTCACCAGATAAACACTGTTCTCTTGGATAAGACAGGCACTCTGACCCGTGGCGAGCCTGTGGTGACTGATGTAGTCGCTGCCCATTTTTCTTCCCCAGAGGAAGTTCTTCGATTAGCTGCCTCCGCCGAGCACAGCTCAGAGCACCCACTTGGCGAGGCCGTGGTCAAGGCTGCTCTGGAGAAGAAGCTAGAATTATCTCCATCCTCAGATTTTAATGCCATCCCGGGGCAGGGTGTAGAGGCTTCGGTGGAGGGCAAAAAGCTTTTTCTGGGCAACCTCAAGTTAATGGAAGAACGAGGCCTTTCCCTAAACAGGCTGGAGCCAAAAGCCGCTGAACTCCTTGAAGAAGGTAAGACGGTAATGTTCTTGGGAGTGGATAGCCAAGTAGCAGGAATCATTGCCCTGGCTGATACCCTAAAGCCAGGCGCCAAAGAAGCGCTCCAAGCGCTGCGCAAGATGGGTATTAAAACAGCTATACTCACCGGGGACAACCGGCGCACAGCAGAAGCTATTGCTCGAGAGGTGGGTATTGACCGTGTCCTGGCTGGGGTGCTCCCTGAGCATAAGGCCAAAGAGGTCAAGAAATTGCAGGAAGAGGGAAAGTTGGTGGCAATGGTGGGCGATGGAATTAACGATGCTCCGGCATTGGCCCAGGCGGATATCGGTATCGCTATTGGTACAGGTACTGATGTTGCCATGGAGACTGGAGATATTACCCTGATTAGCGGTGATTTGATGGGAGTGGTAACCGCTATATCCCTGAGCAAGCGTACCATGAGGACTATCAAGCAGAACCTCTTCTGGGCCTTTGCTTACAATACTGCTCTAATCCCGGTAGCAGCCGGGGTATTGTATCTTGTCTTCGGGAATATAGGTGTACCCTCTGGGCTTCGTTTCGTCTTGGGTGAGTATGGTTTCCTGAATCCCATACTGGCCGCAGCAGCCATGGCGGCTAGCTCCATCACTGTCGTATCCAACTCACTGCG
>JAUWYE010000081.1 GCA_030615965.1 Dehalococcoidia bacterium
GTAGAAACCAAGATGATATGTCACCCCAAATCTATCGCGAAGGGGAGGACTCAATAGAGCAAAGCGCGTAGTAGCCCCGATTAAGGTAAAGCGGGGCAAATTCAACCGTAAATTTCTAGCAGCTGGACCTTTCCCTAAAAAAATGTCAAAAACAAAATCCTCCATTGCCGGATAGAGTTTTTCTTCTATTGTATGGCTAAGCCTGTGTATCTCGTCAATAAAAAGGATATCCCCCTCATGCAGATTAGTAAGAATAGCTGCTAAGTCTCCAGTGCGTTCTATAGCTGGCCCGGAACTAACTTTAATATTGACTCCCATCTCAGCAGCAATGATGTAGGCAAGGGTAGTCTTTCCCAAACCGGGAGAACCATAAAGAATGATATGATCTAGCGGCTCACCTCTTTTTTGAGCAGCGACAATAGCTATTTTTAGATTATCTTTAATTTTTTCTTGACCTATGAATTCACTAAGGCGTCTGGGACGAAGGTCAAAGTCAATAAAGCTATCCTCGGTTGCTGTTTTACCTGAAATAAGACGCATCGCTGACCTTTGGAAGTTAAAATTTTACTAGCTCTCTAATTCTAAATTCGCAGTCTCCTCTTCATCAAGACCTCCCCCCTTCAATCCTTTTCCATCATCAGGACTCAGAGAGAGGACCCGAGATGGGATGAGCTTACCGAGGATAACATTTTCCTTGAGACCACGAAGCCTATCCAACTTGCCTTTGATCGCGGCATCAACAAGAACACGGCCGGTTTCTTGGAAAGAAGCAGCTGCTAGCCAACTGTCCTTGCTTAAGCTAGCTCTGGTTATCCCGAGAAGCGCAGCTTGAGCCGTTGCTGGCTCACCTCCCTCAGCCAGCACCTTGGCATTTATATCTTCATAGTCAAATCGATCAACTAACTCGCCGGGCAAGAGCTTTGTATCTCCTGAGGAAATAATTCTCACGTTGCTTAAGATCCGCCGAGTAATGACAGCAATATGTTTATCATGTATAGTCACCCCTTGCGCGCGATATACCATTTGTATTTCATCAATCAGATATTGCTGGACTGCATCTTTTCCCATAATACGCAAGATATCATGAGGGGCAATGGGACCTCTAGTAACCCGATCGCCCGCTTTGACCTTATCCCCTGATCGAACAAGCAAATATGCACCATGGGGGACGCTATATTCTCTCTCTTCCATCTCCTCATACCTAACATAAACATGGTCACCCTCAATGGCGACTTGACCAGCTACTCTAGCTACTATAGATTGAGATTGCCCTGCTTCACCGTGGCTAACAGCTGGTAATCCCTCTTCGGTCTTCTCTGGCAGAGAAAATAGGATGCTACCAGCATCCACCGATTGCCCATCAGCTACAGCTAGCTCCGCTCCTGGCAGAATTGGGTATTCATCCAAATAGAATTCAGAGCTAATGACCTTGACTATGCTTGCTCCATCAGTATGGGTTACTTCGACAGTACCATCAATCTCAGAAATGATCGCACTGCCACTTGGTGTTCTAGCCTCGAAAAGCTCTTCTACGCGAGGCAGCCCAGTGGTAATATCGACACCTACTATGCCCCCTGTATGAAAAGTGCGCAGAGTGAGCTGAGTTCCAGGCTCACCGATGCTCTGGGCAGCAATAACTCCTACAGCGGTGCCAAGCTTTACTAATTGCTTCTTTCCCAAGTCCCTTCCATAGCAGTTTCGACAAATGCCAAATCGAGAACGGCAGCTAAGAGGCGACCTCACGTGTACCCGGGTAATGTCGGCCTCGATAATTTGTTGCACTTTATCTTCGTCAATTTCTTCATCACGATCAACAATGACTGCATTTGTACCTGGATCAACAATCTTGCTTGCCGCTAAGTAGCCAGTAATCCGGTTTTCAAACGGGGGAAGGGACCCCTCTGCAGTTTCCCGGGATATCCAAACTCCTTCGGTGGTACCACAATCTGTTTCAGTTACAATGACATCTTGGGCTACATCGACAAGGCGCCTGGTAAGATAACCACTATCCGATGTCCTCAAGGCGGTATCAGCTAATCCTTTGCGAGCACCATGAGTAGAAATGAAATACTCTATGGGTGTCAGTCCATCACGGAGACTCGATTTAATGGGAAAATCTATTATCCTTCCTGAGGGGTCGGTCATCAACCCGCGCATCCCTGCCATCTGCCTAATTTGAGAAATATTCCCCTTGGCACCCGAAGTAGCCATCATATAGACGCTACCATAAGGGTCCAGCGCCCGGGATATATCCTCAGTAATCTTATCTGTAGCCTCCATCCATACTTGAATTGTACTTTCATACTTTTCACCCTCAGTAATCAAGCCATGGTTAAGTTGATCCTCAATAAGGCTAACTTTCTCATCGGCTTCTTTAAGAAGCTTGAACCTATTTGGAGACTCTTCAATATCATTCATAGCGATGGAAACGCCCGACTTTGTAGCATAGTCAAACCCTAATTGCTTAAGTCTATCAAGGACCCCAGCAGCACTTTCATTGCCCAACAAACGGATGCAATCAGAGACCAATGTTCTTAAAGAAGCCCTGTCTACTATTTTGTTGTAAAAGCGAAGTTGCGGAGGCAAGGCATCATTAAATAAAATTCTGCCCACTGTAGTATTTATCCTCCCCCCATCTGAACGAAGCGAAGGATCTTGCACAACAATTTCAGCACCAAGTTCGATAATGCCAAGTTCGTAAGCTAACTTAGCCTCGTCAAAATTGCCGAAAAATTTCCCTTCCCCTCTGGCTCCAGGCTTCAAAATGGTAAGATAATAGCAGCCCAGAACCATATCTAGGGTGGGTGTTGTCGCAGGCTCACCAGAGCTTGGTAGCAACATATTATAAGGACTAAGCATGTGTTCCCTGGCTTCCTTCACCGCGGCCTTGGACAATGGCACATGAACCGCCATCTGGTCGCCATCAAAATCGGCATTAAAGGCGGTACAAACTAAGGGGTGGAGCTGAAAAGCATCGCCGTCGATTAACACGGGTTCAAAGGCTTGAATGCTGAGACGATGTAATGTTGGGGCACGATTAAGCAATACAGGACGCTCCTTAACTACTTCATACAGTGCATCCCAAACCTCAGGGCTACCTCTTTCCACCAGACGCCGGGCACTCTTCAGGTTATTGGCATATCCATTCGTTATGAGTTTGTGCATAACCGAAGGCTTAAATAGCTCTAAAGCAACATGGCGTGGCAAACCACATTGATGAAGTTTGAGTTTAGGACCAACAACAATGACCGAGCGACCGCTGTAGTCTACTCGCTTACCGAGAAGATTTTGTCGAAACCGTCCTTGCTTGCCCTTCAGGATGTCAGAAAGAGATTTCAAGGCATGCTTATTACCAGTGGTAACTGCGCGCCCTCTTCGGCCGTTGTCAATAAGAGCATCAACAGCTTCCTGCAACATGCGTTTCTCATTTCGGATAATTATTTCCGGCGCGCCTAACTTCATAAGACGGCGGAGACGGTTGTTACGATTAATAACTCTCCGATAGAGGTCGTTAAGGTCGCTAATAACAAAGCGACCGCCATCCAACTGAACTATTGGACGAAGCGCCGGAGGCAGTACAGGAAGCAGGGTTAAAACCATCCACTCAGGCTTATTCCCACTGAGCTTAAAAGCTTCAACTAATTGTAGCCGTTGGCTGACCCTCTTACGGTATCCTCCCGAGATGCTATGGATTTGCTCACGAAGCTCTTGGTGCAAAGCATCCATATTAATTTGCTTCAATATCTGTAGAATAGCCTCAGCTCCCATGCCAGCTTCAAAAACAGCACCATACTTATCTTTAAGTTTCCTGCATTCCTCTTCGTTAAGCAATTTTAGCGGCTGAAGACTTTCTATCTCTCCAATGCTTACCTTTAGCTCTTCTTCAAGTCTTTCCTTCTTTTCTATAAATCTAGCACGAAGCTGGTTTACCTCTTTTGTCTTAAGCTCTTCCTCCAGGCCTTTGGCTTCCAATTCTTCGATTTTTTTGTTCTGGCGTTCTTCTTGCTCGGCAATTTTTCGAACCACCTCTCCCTCAAGTTGGCGAAGCTTCTTCTGTTTGGCCTCTTTATCAACAGAGATGATGATATACCGAGCAAAATAGATAACCCCCTCTAAGTCCCGTGGAGATAGATCGAGGAGCAGCCCAAGCCGACTAGGCACTAACTTAACAAACCATATATGAGTAACTGGCGCAGCTAGTTCTATATGCCCTGTGCGTTCCCGACGTACGCTGGAATGAGCTACCTCAACACCACATTTATCACAAGTAACTCCTTTATACCTCGCTTTTTTATATTTGCCACAATGACATTCAAAATCTTTAACAGGGCCGAAAATCTTTTCACAAAATAGACCATCTCTTTCTGGCTTCAAAGTGCGGTAATTTATTGTCTCCGCCTTAGTTACCTCACCGTGAGACCAGCTCTTGATTTGTTCCGGTGAGGCAAGACTTATTCGAATACCATTAATGCCATCAAATTGAGACATTTTCCCCCTCGCTAAGTAGTTCAACAGCAAAACCTAAACTACGTAGCTCCATGAACAAAACCTTGGTCGATTCTGGAATACCGAGTTGTTGAATATCCTCGCCTTTAACAAGAGACTCATAAGCTTTAGCCCGTCCCATTACATCATCTGACTTTATTGTGAGCATCTCTTGAAGTGTATGAGCTGCGCCATACGCTTCCAATGCCCATACCTCCATCTCACCAAACCTTTGACCACCAAACTGAGCTTTTCCTCCCAATGGTTGCTGGGTGATGAGCGAGTACGGACCGGTGGAACGAGCATGTACCTTATCACCAACAAGATGAATCAGTTTCATTATATATATATTGCCCACAGTTACCGGCTTGTCGAACAGTTCGCCAGTTCTCCCATCTCGAAGTTCCATTTTGCCAAAAATAGGAGGATAGAGCTTGCGCTCTTTATAAACTTTTTGTGCTATCTGCTCTAAATCTCTATCACCGAGAGTTCTAAGTTGATGACTATCAGCTATGCCCAGTTCTTCAAGCCACAGACAGAGAGAGGCTTTCCTGGCCATACCTTTATGCTCTTCATCCATTACTTCCTTGGCATCAAAACCATGAAGAGCAAGCCATTCTCCGACCTTTTCTAGATCGGTCCTGGCATTTCCGAGGTCTTCAGGGCTAAAGTTAACAGCACCAGCTTTCCAAGCTATCCAGGTCTTGGCTAAGGCATCTTCGATAGTCAGGGCATCAGCTCCGTCAAAAATAGGATTAATAGCCTTAAAACCTAGTGTCTGAGCTGCCCAACCCAAATGAGCCTCCAAAACCTGCCCAATGTTCATACGGGACGGAACACCGAGAGGATTAAGGATAATATCTACAGGCGTGCCATCTGGCAAAAATGGCATGTCTTCCTCAGGCAATATTGTAGAAATGACCCCTTTATTGCCGTGTCTCCCTGACATTTTATCTCCCACTGAGATTTTGCGCTTTTGAGCCACCCACACTTGTATAAGTTCATTCACCCCAGCGGGTAATTCATCATGGCTGTCACGAGAAAAGACTTTAGTCCTGATCACCCTCCCCCACTCTCCTGATGGCATTCTGAGAGAGCTATCTTTCACCTCCCGCGTTTTTTCACCAAAAATAGCCCGTAACAATTTTTCTTCCGCTGAAGGTTCAGTTTCACCTTTGGGAGTAATCTTCCCAACCAGAATGTCGTTGGGCTTCACCTCAGCTCCGATACGTACAATACCTATTTCATCAAGGTTAGCGAGGCTCTCTTCGCTTACATTAGCTATATCTCTGGTGATTTCTTCAGGACCAAGCTTAGTATCACGCTCCTCTATCTCATATTTTTCAATGTGAACGGAAGTATAGACATCATCCTTAACCAGCCTTCTACTGATAATAATGGCATCTTCAAAGTTATACCCTTCCCAGCTCATAAAAGCACAGATGACATTTTGTCCCAAGGCGAGGTTTCCACCATCTAGAGAAAAACTATCTGCCAACACCTGCCCTTTCTTAACCTTGTCACTTTTGTTTACAATAGGATGCTGATTGATACACGTCCCTTGATTAGTTCTGGCAAACTTGATTAAATCGAACGATTGCTCTTCGCCTCTTCCATTTTTGATTACTATTCTTGAGCTTGTCACCGAAGTAACTACGGCATCGTCAGGGGCAAATATCACCTGCCCACTATATTTAGCCACCTCTCTTTCCATACCCGTGGCCACCAAAGGACACTCGGGACGTAATAATGGCACCGCTTGTCGTTGCATATTGCAGCCCATTAAAGCCCGATTAGCATCATCATGCTCAAGAAAGGGGATAAGACAAGCAGCTATACTAAATAGCTGTTTTGGTGAAACATCGATAAAGTTTACTCTGTCTATTGATTCCTTGAAATATCTGTCCCCTCTCTTAACCTCAACCTTGTCATCAACAAACTCATTTCTTTCATTAAGAGGAGCATTAGCTTGGGCAATGGCATATTGATCTTCCTCGTCGGCTGTCAGGTAAACAATTTGGCTGGAAACAAAAGGAACTACCTTAATATTCCGAGCCGGAAGAGAAGATAACCTTTGTGCAAGCTTCTTCGTGATTAATGTTCCAACCTTGACCACAAGTTTGCCCTCACTATCTATATCCTCTCCGATTGTTCTTCTCATCAACTCTTCCACAGTATTGGGAACCTCGTGGATAACTCTGAGGTATGGTGTCTCTATAAAACCATATTCATTAACCGAAGCGTAAGTAGCTAGAGAGCCAATAAGACCAATGTTTGGCCCTTCAGGTGTTTCTATAGGACAAATCCTACCGTAATGAGAATGATGTACATCGCGAACCTCAAATCCAGCCTGTTTTCTTGAGAGGCCTCCAGGACCCATGGCAGAAAGACGACGCTTGTGAGTTAGCTCAGCTAGCGGATTAGTTTGATCCATGAATTGAGATAGCTGTGACCGGCCAAAGAACTCCCTTATAGCGACTGCTACAGGGCGAATG
>JAUWYE010000146.1 GCA_030615965.1 Dehalococcoidia bacterium
TGGCATGGAGGAGAAGAAGGACGTTAACATTGCGCTCAATCTGGTCAATTTTGTTAATCTTGCCAAAGATATTAAAGCCACCACGAGCGAAACCAATGATTAAGCCTAAAATTACGATACCGCAAACTACTATACCAGCAAAGTCAGCAAAATTACTTAACACAATTTTAATCCTAAAAGCAATCTAAACAACATATCAAAGTTTACCTTTTGTTAACACCTGTGTCAATAGACCCAGCTAATCCTGTCGGTGAATCAAGTGCCCCCAGGGTGTCGCTTCATGTAGTCCTCTCATGCATGGCAACTTCTCACTACACCAGCCACTTTAGAATTAGCTCATCTATTTCAACCATTAGCCGGATGGTCTCCTTCAGCACAATTATTACTTTCTGGTAGTGGGTCAGGTCATCATAGCTTAAGATCCTGCCCTTGCGGTCCTTGAGCCACTTCTGGCAGACCTGGTAACCGCCGATGTGGAAATTCCAGACCTCGGGCAGGACGCCCTCAAAATACTGTGTTTTATTGATGTAGGCACGGTGGTTATTGGCGTCGTAGCTTACCTTTTCCACCTCGCTAGACCCGGCTACAGGATATCTGGTGATGGGGTTGCTGGGCACGGGCGACTCCATGAGGTGCAGGGCTACCAACTCGGCGCCTTTTTCCACCAGTGCCCTGAAAAGCCCTTTGTCCGAGGTGAGCGGCAGGCGCGGGAAGTCTATCTTGAGGAACTCAGCATACCGGTTGCGGTAAGTGGGCGAGTGGAAGATAGCATAGGCGTAGTTAAAAATGTCTTCTGGACCGAAGGTCTCCTCAAGGTCTCCTCTACCATCTTCAACGAATGTTAGCCCCAGCTTATCTGAGGCAGTTTTAACAAATTTTAAGTCCAAGTTGGCTTCACGTTTTTCTTGTAGTGTCATAACGTCTTGAACTCCACCCTCGTTACCGCCGCTCTTATCTGGCTTTACCTTCTTTTCCAGCGGATATATGTAGAGGGGAAAAACAAATGCATTATTTGACGTATTCGGAGATAGCAAAATGACTTCGGAAATTATTCTTGAAGCAAGAGTGTGCTTGTAAGTTTCACCCTTAGTCATACGGGAGGTGATGAGTGCTAAATTATCACCTGCCAGCATATTATGCATGACTTCGGGGCGAGGCCAATCCACCATGTAGCTTGTGTAATAGATTGGGCGAATATCAAAAGGACGATATAAGCACGATTTTATGTTTTCTTCCAAGTTCTTTTCTTTCTGTAATTCTTCCCGTGCCTTTGGCAGTTTCCAACCCCGTGTATCACCAGGTCGATATTTATCGCCCCGCTTATG
The DNA here is from genome assembly GCA_030615965.1 of Dehalococcoidia bacterium. Classification (GTDB taxonomy): domain Bacteria; phylum Chloroflexota; class Dehalococcoidia; order GIF9; family AB-539-J10; genus RBG-13-51-36. The sequence continues at coordinate 1,326 of JAUWYE010000146.1, forward strand.
ACCAAAGTACTTCTGACGAATCTCGTCATCAGAAATTGACGCATCGGCAAATTCAGCTAATCGCTTCTTAAGGTTACTAACAGTAAAATCTATTACAATGTCATCACGCGCAGTGACAATCCCCGTGCAATTAACTGGGAAAATGTCTGTTACCTTCCACCCTTGCTCATACTCAGAGCGAAAATCTTCTAGCCGAGGCACGAAGAAATAGAAGGGACTATTAGGCTCTAGCTCTGCCCACTCAGTCGTGCTGACGTCAGTTTCCGACAGAGTGTTGTACTTAGCCTCTCGTAACCCCCAGACATCGGCGTAATGCACTCTCGCAGGGCCATCCTTACCCTGCTCCCTGACGAAGAGGCCTATAGTTACCCCTTGCTGGATGTCAAACACGTTCTCATCCTTGCCGCCATCGGGAGGAACCTCCTTTTTCCTCACGTTACCGTGAAGATTGAGGAGATAAATTTCGCTAAAAGTGTCCATGAGATATTGACGCATCCCACGGAAGGTAGGATTGTCCAAATAAGCGTGGTTGGTGATAAAGCCCAGAATACCTTGCCCCGTGCGCTCAATTCGCCATTGCCCGAAGCGGATGAATTTCACATAGTCATCCTGTAGCCAAAGCTTTCGCTCATGCAGTGGTTGACCGTCTACTCTTTTGTATCCCCTCACTATTTCGTGTCCATCCTTGTCAAAAACACCGTCTATAAGCTCCGTAATCCACTTGCCCCTATTTGCTGAAATACCAAAATACGGTGGATTTCCCAGCACCACCATTATCGGCTCATCTTTCTTCACCCGGGCGGCAGCATTGGCTTCCTCGGTTATCCAGCGGGCGAAGAGCGTTTCGGCACGCTTGATGGCTTCCTCAAGGGTATTGGTAAGGTAGATGCCCAAGCGCTGGTCGCTTTTGAACTCGTAGCCTGTCTCTTGCAGCAGCAACCCCAGCTTGAGATGGGCGACAGCATAGGGAGCCATCAGCAGCTCAAAACCAAAGATGCGCTTCAGCAGTTTTTCTGTCACATAGTCGTTCCACATCCCTTCCTGGCCGGCAAAGGCCTGACGAATTTCATTGATGACCATGTAGAGGAAGGTTCCCGTGCCTACCACCGGGTCAAGGATGAGGGCCATCCCATCAGCCAGCCCTTGGGGCTTGTTGAAACGGGCCTTCAGTAAGTGATCAATTGAGCGGACGATGTAGGAGACTACCGGCACCGGCGTGTAATAGACGCCGCGCATCTTCCGCACCTTCGGGTCGTAAGCGGTGAGGAAGGTCTCGTAGAAATGCACCACCGGGTCTTCCCTGGCGGTGTGCTTGCCGAAGTCCTTAAGGACTGCCTTCATATCCGCCTGAGTTAATACCTGAGCGAGGTCATCCACCAGCCAAGCGATGCGGTCATCTAGGTCAGGACCAGCAATATGGTTAAATAGCTTGCGCAGGAAGGGGTTGGTTTTAGGCAGGAGGTAGGCAGCATTCTGGCGGGTAAAATCCTTATTGTCGGGAGAGGCGCACCGGGCGGCAAACAGCCCGTAGGCGATGGTCTGGGCATACATATCAGCAAACTGCTTAACCGATAGGTTGGGGATGAGGTTATCACGGAAAGCCACCAGTTGGGTGTGGAGGCTGCCGCCTTCCGGCTCTTTTTCAAAGGCACTGACGATGAGGTTTCTAATCATATGAGCTAGGCGAGCCATGCGTAGAGCAAGCTCTTTTGGGGTACCTATAGCCTTGGCCCTATGGGCAAGAAAATCGGTCAGAAGTTCGGCAACAGCCTGAATCCCAGCCTTATCACGCTTGATTTTGCCTTCCTTTGTCGGTGTGCCCACACGTGCTAAGAGGCAGCAGTTACCATCCACATACCAGCGGAACTCAAGGTAATCAGTCAGGACAAGGTTAGTGAGCGGATCGCGAAACCGTTTTAGTTGTTCTGATTTTTCGGCTTTATCAAGACTCTTACCAACATCCTTGGCCTCTATATGTCCAATGGTAGTTGCCCTTTTGCTAACCACAAAATCAGGGGCCCCACATTCTATACGACGAGGCTCGTTAGTAGCCACTACGCCACTGCCCAGTGATTCAATCAGTGCCTTTAGTGTTGGGCGGTGGGTGTGCTCAGTGGCATTACCAACGACTAGTTCCTTCTCAATAGTGCTAATGTAGGTATGGAGTGTTTTCAAGCTATTACTCATTTTTGTCTAGGCTACCCTTTCTCCCTGTGCCCTCAGGGTGTCGCATATTTAATCCTCACTTAACTGGCGTTTTAGTCGGTGCGCTCCTTGAGTGT
>JAUWYE010000063.1 GCA_030615965.1 Dehalococcoidia bacterium
GCATTCCATGCAAAAGGGCACAATAAAACGGCTAGTTGCAGACCGTGGTTTTGGGTTCATCAAGACAGAGCGGGAAGAAGAGCTCTTCTTTGGCCGCAACCAGCTTCAAGGGGTGGACTATGGTTCCCTTAGAGAAGGGCAAGAAGTGGAATTTGAGGTTACACGCGACCCTAACGGTCGCCCCCACGCAATCAGGGTGAGGCTTGCTCAGCCTGAAGGCGAACAGCAGCAAGCACAGCCGGCGGATTTGGAGAAGGCTTCCTAGTCCGACACGGTTATGTAATCCTTTATCTTTTCAAGTGTCGCTGAGCCGATGCCGCTGACCTGAAGCAAGTCCTCGATTCTTCTGAAGGGGCCGTTTTCACCGCGGTAATCTGCAATTCTTTGAGCTAGTACCTCACCTATCCCCGGCAGGGCTTCGAGAAGCCAGGGTTCGGCTCGATTGATGTCTATCTTCTGGGGAGCTTGTTCTTCGCCTTCTCGTGGAATATAGAGCTCGATATGGCTGAGGTCGGCATCGGGTTCGACTCCAGCATCCAGAAGAAGAGCCAGCATAGTGTCATCTTCTCCCAGAGGATAGATGCCGGGGTTAGCCACGGCACCGCCGATGTAAAGCTCCCCGCTCAGCTCTGGAGGCTCTGTTTGAGATAGAACGATTTCCACAGGCTGGCTTCGGCTGTGCTGCACCGCCAGCATGACGCCGCCAGCTATTGCGGCGATAACCAGAAAAACAGTTACGAATAGGTAAAATCTATCGGCACGGCTCATGGCATAGCTCCTTTCTCAATGACTAGCGTTCTACATAATATTCTATAATAAAATCCCCTTCCCTCCACTACATTTTAAAACAACCTCCTCCTTCTAGTAAATTCGTCTTTTGCGAAATGGGTTTTTGATGGTGCACAGCACACCCTCTTGACTTCACTATAAGCCTGCACATACAATCTGGCAATAAAACTGAATGTTCAATTAAAGGAGAACAATACATTGGACTCAATTATTGAACTTGGCATTTTCCTTGTGTGCTTGGGTGGCATGATCTACCTACTCGCAAAAGCTAGCGAGATAATTAGGCGCACAAGGGCATCTGCTAAGGAAAAAGAACTGGAGAAGAAAAAGGAATAACTGCGGTCGTTTAGCAACGCGAATCGTTATTGCTAGCCCTTCGCTCTTTGTCATTGCGAGCACCTGAAAGGTGCGTGGCAATCTCTAGGATTGCGGAGCCTGTTCCGAGCGTGAGCGAGGAATCTCGTTGAGTTTGCTTCGGCTTCGCTTCACAACCACTACCGCTCCTCGCAATGACAGAAAAGAGAGGTCATTCTGAGCCCCTTCCTTGTTTGTCATTGCGAGCACCTGAAAGGTGCGTGGCAACCTCACGGACAGCACTGAGTTTGTCAGGAAGTGTACCATAAATTGCTCACCTTAGATCCCGGTGCTAAAATTACTATATGGCAAAAGGTTCCAGCGTAATAGCCGTTAATCGCAAAGCTTACCACGACTATCATATCCAGGAGAGCTTTGAGGCAGGAATTGTCCTCAAGGGTTCTGAGATTAAATCCATCAGGGAAGGCAAGGTAAATCTGAGTGATGCCTATGCCAGGCCAGAAAATGGTGAGCTATGGCTCTATAATAGCCACATTGCATCCTACGATGCTGCCAGCTATAACACACATGAGCCAATCAGGCCTCGGAAGCTTCTTCTTCATAGAAAGGAGATTGATAGCCTTGCCAGCAAGGTAGTGCAGAAGGGTTTGACTTTAGTGCCCCTTAAGTTGTATATTAAACATGGGGTGGCTAAGGTGGAGCTGGGGGTGGCCAAAGGGAAGAAAGTTTACGATAAAAGGGAGGCTATCGCCCGTCGGGACGCAGAAAGGGAGATGGACCGGGCGCTGAAGTATAGAAGGAGGTGACGGGAAAGCAGGCTGGAACATGGGGGCGCGTGGGTTCGACAGGGGAGGGCCTACAGAATTGCAGGCTGAGGTGCCACTAACCTCATAAAACAAGTGGCAAAAAATAACTGGCGAACCTGTTTACGCTTAATGGTTCACATCTAACCTGAGCTCTCCTCGAAGTTTGGGATTAGGTGTCAGAAAAAATCGAGGCGCTCCAATCCTGATGCCGATGGGGGTTGGCTAAGAAATATTGGCTGGTCTAGCTGGATTCGGTCAGCAGATGAAAGCTAGATGAGATAAAAGGAGCTGACTAAGCTTGTAGGATATTCTGGCAACCTTCTTTTGGACGGGGAGTTCAACCCTCCCCCGCCTCCACCAAGAAATTTAGAAGCGCTAGCCTTCTACCGCTAGCGTTTTTCCAGTTTGGATGAGGTTAATGAATAGGGAGGAACAGAAGTTCGAATCTGGTTTGTGCTTCCAACTGCTCGCAAATATCTATAAAAAGTTAGCTAATCGTTTACACCGGAAAGGCTCGCGAAGCTCACAGTTTGGGCTACCAAGAAAGTCAAAGGCAGGACAACATTTAGGGTCATCCCGCCTTTTCTATTTTTCTAAATCCGATTAATTGATTCAATTGCCGACCTTCTCAGCCAACCAGTTCAACGCGTCAATCATGAAGGGATGGATCTGCTGAGTATCTGGATCTTTCATGTTGTGGTCCGCGTTCGGATAAACGATGTAGCTGAAGTCCTTGCCGTGCTGGGCGACCAGGGCATCCAGGTTCTCAACGGATAACGCGGTAGGTGTACTTCGGTCCTGACCGCCAAACATCCACAAGCCAGGAATGTCCAGCGCCTCCAGTAAAGGCAACGGGTCAAAACCATGAGGTCCCGCGAAATCACGCGCCATGTCCGAAGCTTGCTTCAATGAAATGCCATCTATCTTGTCGCCAGGGCCAGCTCCGGTTGTGCCGCTGTAGAAATACTCCTGACCCACCGTGCAGACCGGGCCGACAAACGAAGCAATAAACGCAACATCTGATGATTTCGAAGCGGCCACCGCAACAATCCAGCCCGCCTGGCTGCCACCAAAGAGACCGATTCTGTTCGGATCGATGTTGTCATTATTCTTGAGAAGTTCAACACCGGCGAGTGCATCACCGGCCAAGTCCTCAAACACGGAGTCACTGTTCTTGGCAAGAACCCTCTCATAGCTTCCTCCGGACTCACCAACCCCTCTCTTGTCATAGGTCAACACGGCAAATCCGTGTTGCACAAAGAACCAGCCATGCATCAGCATATCGCGGCTTGTCTCTGCGGCGGAACCATGAATGACTACGACAGCTGGAAACGGCCCTTCACCTGCAGGAATGAAAAGGTTGCCAGCGAGTTTCACCTCGCCATTTTGAAATTCTACCCTTCCGGTTTGTACTCGACCACCGCCACCAGTAGAGCCGGAGATAAGCGAGAAAGTGAGAGCTATACTCAGCCCTACTATTACAAGTACTACAGCAACTAATCGAACCCTTTTCATTTTTATCTCCTCCAAAGAATGTAATCCGGGATTTCTGATTTCAACTAATATGTAGTATGCTAGATTTCTGATTGATGGTTGTCAAGTGTCACTATGAGAGTAGCAAATGGTGTAACGCATGAATGGCTTGCTTCTTCTCGAAGAAAAGTTTGGGAACTGCTCTGAAAGGCCTGTCAAGTCACCGGCGGAGAGTTGTTTTTTGGGTAATGCTAGCGGAACATCACTGCCAAAGCCCGCAGCTGTCTAAGGCTGTGAAGAACAATTTCGGTATGATAGAGTTGCGACTTCCCCCGCCTCCACCAAGAAATTTAGAAGCGCTAGCTTTTCACTGCTGGCGTTTTTTCATTCAGAGATTATGCAAATTGGACGAACCCTCGATCTCCCCGCCATTTGGTAAACTTCGTCAGATTTTTCCGTTAATGAGACAAAACGGACTTCTGTCTCCTAAATCAACATTCTGTAAAGAAGTGGCAATATTGACTACTAAAAGAACATAAAGTAAACTAGATGTAACGCCCAGTAGAGGATATAAACTTTCATAGTGAATAGTAAACCATCCAGGAATTCCAAATCATACAAAACTGCTGCTACACTCTTTGCAATTAGCGGGCTCATCTTCATTATAGTAAGTGTAGTTAGCGGTAAAATTGGAGTTTATCTGCCGGTTGGAATCGCGTTAGCCATTATTAGTATTGGTTTTTGGCAACATAGCAAGAAGCTCACAAGTAATGAACACAAGGACTCTTCTAAATAGCAACTCAAGCTTTAGCTAACTTAACTTACGCAATCCACCGCACTGCATAATTTGATATCTACTGGTCTCTTCGGTCTCATAAGTTGAAGGTAGCAGTGTTAAATCCGACTCTTGTTTAACTATTGCGAGAGAGCTTGATTAAGCTGCTCCAGAAACATATCTCTGTTGGCTGGTGATATAACCCAACCCAAGCCTTTCTTAGGAACTATTTCCACGATACTATGTGTTGAAGTGGCAAAACGGTTCCCCCAATAAACAAAAACCTTGCGAGCTGAAACCGTCCTTACAGTCCGTATGTTAGAAAACGGGATATTTATAGCTAATGGTCCACCTAACACTATTCTTACCCTGTCCTGATATATCTGAAATAGCCGTGGCAGAATTGCTTTAAACAATAGAGCATCAAAAAGCGTTACCCCAAACATTGCCAAAGCTACTTCACTATCCTGGAAAATGAAAATTATCCCCAATATCAAAGTAAGGGCTAATACACCGCTTAGTATGAGTTTGAGCCATAGATCATATTTTGGCGTATCCTCGTAGGGCAAAATGTTGGTTATCCTTCCTTAGCTTCATCGTTTTCCTATGCTCCGAGCTGTAAAAGCCAAGAGCATGAATCCCGATACATTGAGGCAAGCAAACGTAATAGTAGCACCCCTACCCCAGTCGGTAACAAACTCATTCACTAGAAGGCCAATAGTTCCTATGCCCAATAAGATAAAAGCAATTAACCTAGCAGCTTCCTTCATATAAATACCTCCGAGTTATGTAACACTATTTTAGCACGACATAGGAGAGAGAAGGAAAATCTCGCTAGATTTTCAGATATAACAAAAGCCCCTTCCGTTTTAGAATGTAGACAGAAAGTGGAAAAGAAGCTTTAAATTTGTTCTATATGTAGGTATAATCTATCTGAACAGCACCGCTAAGGCATGCCGCTGTCTAAGGGGAGACAGGATATTTGGGGCTGAGAGAGATGGACATCTTTGAGGGAGTGCTGAGAGCGCTGGCGGAGGACCCCAGTCGCATGTTTGACTGTCTCAAGAGAAAAGAAGGAAACTACCATGTCTGACCAACAAATTTACAGGAATCTTATCGACTGGCTGAGGCAAACCTGGTGGGACATGCCTGAAGCGGACGAATTGATGCCCCTGATGATGGCTACCTACACTCCTGAAGAGGCATACCTGTTAACTGGAATGCCCTTTTCAGGGAGGAATCTAGCCGAATTAGCCGAGATGAAACAGATGGATCCGGTCGAGTTGGGACAACAGCTTGATGCTCTAGCCAAGAAAGGCGCTGTCTTCCGCACCGTTAGAGGTGACACCATCCGCTATAGCCTGAACGACTCCTATTTCGTTTTTTACCGCAGCGCCTTCTGGGCCGGGCGCACCGATGAACGGAGCAAAGCTATAGCACCTCTGGTGAATCAATATTATTACCATGGTTTCTATGACCAGTATGACCTGACGCATTTAAAGGGATTACGGGTGCTGCCTATTCAAGAGACCATAGAGCACACCCACCAGATTCTCCCCTATGAAGAAGTAGTAAAGGTGCTAGATTCTCTGGATTACTTTGCTGTCTCTACATGCCCCTGCCGGCACCGTAAAAATATCGACCCTGACTCTCCCAATTGTGAGTATCCCGGACTAGCAGGTAGTATTGAGGTTTGCCTTCATTTTGGCCGTCTCGGGCGATACACCGTTGAAAATGGTTTGGGGCACAAAATCACCCGCCAGGAAGCCCATGAGATTTTGCGCCAGTGTGCTGAAGCTGGATTGGTACACGGAGTTTCCAATTGGCAAGAAGAGGTGAATACCATCTGCAATTGCTGCCGGTGCTGCTGTTTGTGGTTCGAGGCATTCTATAAACTAAAGCATTCTATGAGCCTTAGCCCATCCAGCTACCGAGTGCGCACTAATCCGGAAGTCTGTGTTGGCTGCGGGTTATGTATCAAGCGCTGTGCCATGGGAGCGATACAGCTCGAAGACTTCCCGGAGGCCAAGAACAGAATTAGCAAGGTGGCGGTCAAGAACAAGAATGGCGTGGTGGAGCTCAAGAATAAAACGGGCAAAGTATCGGTTCTCAATCCTGACCTCTGTATTGGCTGTGGTGTCTGCGCCTACAAATGCCCTACGGAATCGCTCGTGCTCGAGCGTCGCCAGGTTATCGAGGAGCCACCAAAGGATGCACGTGAGTATGCAAGGCTGGTTGAAGCAGATTTTACCGCCAAGCGAGCCCAACTCAGAGAAGGGAACATGAAGAAGTAAGGAACTGGAAACTAATGTCGCTCAGCGAAAACATAAAAGATTTCGGCCTTGACCTAGGCTACAGCAAAATTGGCATTACTACTGCCGACGGTTTTCCCGACTATATCGTTGAACTCAACTCGCGGCGTGACATGTATGCCTGGTATATTGAAAGCGCTTTCCAGCCACTCACAGGTGCTGACCCCAAGAGCGTTATGCCATCAGCCAAGTCCATTATAGTGGTGGTGTATGATGCATTCAAGGAATCTTTTCCTGAGAAGCTGGTGGGCAAGATAGGCCGGCTCTACCAGTCCAGGTGTTACCTCACCCCTCGCCATCGCATCAACGGGGCTCGACGACAGTTGATGCGGGAGTTCCTAGAGAAAAGCGGTTGCCAAGTAGCCCAACGACTGGTTGTTCCTGAGCGATTATCAGCAGCCCGAGCTGGCATAGTCACTTACGGAAAGAATACCTTCGCCTTCGCTGAGGGGATAGGGTCGTTCATCCTCGTTACTGCTTTCATCGTAGATGCTGAGCTTGAGTATGATGAGCCCACCATGGAAGTGAAGTGCCCGCCCAAATGCACAGCGTGTTTTGATGCCTGTCCCACTGGAGCCCTCTATGAGTCGCTGAAGATGGATCCGCGCCGCTGCATCGCCTTCAACACCTTTATGACCCAGGATGACTATCTCGTAGGAGTCACCAGCTACATTCCTCCTGACATCAGGGAGAAGATGGGCATTTGGATTCACGGTTGTGATATTTGCCAGGAAGTATGCCCTAGAAACCAGAAAAGGTTAAAGGCGAAGTTGCCCCAGAATGAGTTTCTGACTAAGGTAGCACAAGATTTTGAGCTTGCCAAGCTCTTGAACCTGTCTGATGAATTCTACATCGAAAGGGTGCAACCGTTGATGTACAACTATATCAGAGACAAGAAGTACTTCCAGAGAAACGCCGCTATTGCCTTAGGGAATATGGGTGACCCCACGTTCATTCCTGATCTCGCTCAAGCCATGCAGGATCCAGAGGGATTAGTACGCGCCTATGCTGCTTGGGCTCTGGGTAAGATCGGGGGTAGCCAGGTCAGACAAATCCTGGAGGCCAACTTGGCACGGGAGACCGATGAGTTTGCCAAGAGGGAGATTCAAGATGTTCTCGCTGCCACCTGAGTAGATAGTTCCTTAGCCTAACAGAACCTGAACACCACTGCCAAAGCCCGTCTTTTGATCAGGCTCTTAAGGATTAGTCTTTTGGACTGAGAGAGATGGTGCCTCCCCCGCATCCACCAGGTAGTAGTAACAACACTAGCCTTTTGCCTCTAGTGTTTTTTCGTCTAAATAGGTTTTCGGGGAGATGTAAATCAGGTTTACCCCTGATATCCCCGTCTATTTGTGAGGTTTTTATAAGACCTTTACACTAATGAGACAAAATGCAAAACTGTAGCCTACAACTGCCATTGAACGAACATAGGCGTGTTTGTCCAGTGATGAGTATAACTGTTTGACACCGTTTACTTTTTACTTCAATCCTTAATTACTCATCAGAGATCCAGGCCTTGGCTAGTAGACACGAGCTGATGAAAGGATAGAATTAGCAATCTTCTGAATAGTTGCCCAGTCTTGGTTTGTTGGCTCAAATCGCCTATCCACTTGCAATGTCCACCCTTGAAATTCTTTGGCATAACTATGAACTGTCAAATTCCCAATCCTTTTCGCCAGGTTCTTTACCGCTTCATCGTTGGAAAGAACTTCGGCTAGTCCAGTATGATGGTCGTTACCTTCCCAGGTCACATCGACTACTTTCCCGAACAATGGAAATGACTTCCTTCTTATTGTCTTGATGTCAACCGCTTTATGATTTGAGAGGGGTCTCTCATCCGGTATACCGAGAATGACCCACCATCTAGGAGGGCTGTTCTTGCTCCCATCTTTCTTCAAGATATTTATCCATCTGACCAGTCCTTCCGGTATGTCTATAACTCCCAAGGAACGTTGATACCATGAATTCTCTACTTTCTCTTCGGCTCGGCCGCGTTCAGCCAGGGCCGCTCTAATCCCCAAGGAATTGAGGTTCTGTGCTAAATTATCTCTTGACTTGTCACGGAATATCTCTTTCATTTTTGAGAATCATATCATAGTGTATGGGAAACAGCTATTAAACCGTTTTGTTTCCGCAGAACATACATATAGACCTGTGCATACGCTCAAGAATCAGGAGGTTTTCCTTTTAGTGAAACGAATGTCACAAAATGACTATTTGTTGCCTACTGATGTGACAAGTAGTGTTATTAGTGGGGTCAAGATGCCAATCTCTTGGCAACTTACATGTTCACTCTTCTTT
>JAUWYE010000161.1 GCA_030615965.1 Dehalococcoidia bacterium
CCGGAACGCTTCGCCAAGATATATTTTGACTGGATGGAAAATATCAGGGATTGGTGTATCAGCCGACAACTATGGTGGGGACATCGCATCCCAGTATGGTATTGCCAGGACTGTGGCAAGTTGACGGTATCGGTAGATGAACCTTCAGCATGTACTCATTGTGGTTCAAAACAAATCATCCAGGACCCTGATGTCCTTGACACCTGGTTTAGCTCAGCGCTATGGCCACATTCTACGCTAGGCTGGCCAGAGAACACTGCTGACCTCCGCTATTTCTATCCCGGCTCGGTAATGGAAACTGGCTATGACATCCTTTTCTTCTGGGTCGCCAGGATGATTATGATGGGGCTAGAGGATACCGGGGAGATACCTTTCCACACTGTTTACCTCCACGGCCTGATTCGCGATGAAAGCGGAGAAAAAATGAGCAAATTGCGAGGGAATGTTATAAACCCTGCCGAAGCTATAAGCAAGTATGGTGTTGATGCTCTCCGCTTTGCTCTAACTACTGGGAGTTCACCGGGGAATGATATAAATCTGGGCAAAAGTAAATTGGAATCCAGCCGCAATTTTGTTAATAAATTATGGAATGCCACTAGATTTATCCTTCAGAGCCTGGATGCTGAAGCGCTAGAAGGTCGGGCAGTAGATGTACAACCGCAGATAATAGAAGACCACTGGATTGATGGCCAGCTCAACCAGCTTATCAAAAATGTCACCGAGCTGATGAAAAACTTCCAATTTGGCGAAGCGGAGCAGCAGATTTACGATTTTGTCTGGTCGAAGTTCTGTGATTGGTATATTGAAATTGCTAAAATACGACTTCATAGCCGATTAATCCCTTCACCTTTGCCCTTCCTGGCCAATACACTGGAAAAATCACTGCGCCTTCTGCATCCTTTCATGCCTTTCGTTACCGAGGAGCTCTGGCAAAGCTTGAAGCAACGTCTACCTGACAAGGGCCAAATGCCGGCTTCCATAATGATAGCTCCTTATCCTACCGCCGACGATAAGGCTTTTGCCCCAGAAGCAGAGCGAGTGATGGATTCTGTAATAGAGATTGTCCGCTCCATCCGTAACATTCGAGCTCAGTATAAGGTGAAGCCAGACAAATGGATTGAAGCCCAACTTTATACTGGTGAGCTTCTTTCGAGTCTTATCACACAAGCAAATATGATAGAAACACTGGCTAAAGTTCGCCCCTTAACAATGCTCAGTCGTCAGGAAAGGGAACCCACTAAAGATAAAGCCCTGGTTTTGGTGTTGAAAGAGGCTGAGGTAGTTTTGCCTCTGGCAGGCATGGTGGACCGGCTTGCTGAAGAACAACGACTGGTAAAGGAAAGTGAGGAAATCAAAGGAAGAATCGCCCAACTTGAAGCCAGGCTAAGAGACAATGCCTTTTTAAGCAAAGCGCCATCTCAGGTTATTGAAAGAGAGAAACAAAAGCTTGCTATGCTCGAAGATAAATTGAAAAGGTTGCACCAAGAATTATCTCAACTGAGCTCACCATCAACTGATATGTAAACACGAAACCCTGAACAATATAAAGCAACAACGACCAGAATACTTTGAATTCACAGCATAGGAAATTTGAGTTTGTTTAAAGCTTAGAAACTAGAATTCAGGATTTAACTCATGTGAAGAGTGGAGTGGCTTAGCTTTGAGGGCTAGTATCTCATGCAACTTTGTCAGGGCTTTTTTGGTATCGCTGGCCACGCAGGATTTATCACGCCTTTTTATACGGTATTTAAATAGCCAATAGGTAAATTCATTAAGCTCGTTCAAGCTTATAGACCTGAGCTGAGGATAATGTCTCTCCTTTCTGAACTGCTTTAAAAGGGCAAATTGAGTGGCACCATAAATGCGTTGGTAGGCCTCGTCGACTATTCCGTTATCGTTGTTCAAACCTGAAACTCTCTTTTTCTTTCGTATCTCTTCAGTTACAGACAAAATGAGAAATTTTTCCACAAGAATGCCATAGAAATAGTTGAGGTGAGCCTGGTATTTAAAGTCACCAATTATATTCCTAAACTCGTCTTTAGATAATTCTATTGGTGGTATGCCGAAGAAGAGAAGATTTGTCCGCTCCTTTTCTGGAATAAGTCCATCGAGCTCTTCACATAACCTCTCCGCCAGAACTAGCCAATCGAAAGCTTCGTTGTCAACAAGATATTGATAATGTCGCCCGTCGTAGTCCTCTCCAGGACTACTCCAGAGGCGAACGGCTTCAAGCACGGCCACATACCAATTCTTGCCTTCAGCAATAGCACTTTTCAGCCCTTGAATTGTCTGAGTATCTCGAGTGGACACTCCAGCCACCTCCACAATTATTCCGGAAAATCACTTCTAACATTATATCTCCGTCAGCGCAAGGACTCAAGGCACAGCATCCTCCTGTATGATTAATAACATGCTAATCCTTGCCATTATGAGCCTATCTATAATTGACAGGGTTTACAGCTTATTTGATGACATCGGTCAGCTTACGCAGTGGCTTAAAAATGCCGCCGGCGGCTATATTGGAGACAACCTCCTCAGCTTCCTTGATTATCCTGTCTATCAACTCCTTGACCGTTGGAATGTCATGAACAAGGCCTATTACCTGTCCCACGCTAAGCAAGCCGTTATCGATATCACCTGATTCAAGCAGGTTCAGACCTACTCGACCACTGATGAGCGATTCCAGTTGATGTATATCGGCACCTTGCTTTTCCAGCTCGAGCACCTTTTCAGCTGTAGGGTTTCTCAATGCCCTCATCGTGTTGCGGAATGAGCGCAGCAGCAATACTGTGTCACGCTCCGATGCTGTGATTAAGAATTCTTTTACTTTGGCATGTCCTGGCGCCTCTTTAGTTGCCATAAAGCGGGTACCCATATTGACTGCTTCTGCTCCCAGTGCTAGGGCAGCAACAAGACCACGCCCATCGCCAAAGCCTCCAGAGGCAATAACAGGAATTTCTACAGCATCAGCAGTCAGCGGAATCATGACGAGGGAGGTAACGTCCTCCTCGCCAGGGTGTCCGGCGCACTCAAAACCATCAATGCTAACGGCGTCGCAGCCTATTCGCTGAGCGGTGCGAGCGAAGCGGACTGCGGTGCACTTGTGTATCACCTTTACTCCAGCCGCCTTAAGCCGCTCCATATATGGC
>JAUWYE010000070.1 GCA_030615965.1 Dehalococcoidia bacterium
GTGCTGGGGATATAAGCCTCCGGCTGATAATAGTCATAGTAGCTGACAAAATACTCCACAGCATTTTCGGGAAAAGATTCCTTGAACTCGGTTGCTAGCTGAGCGGCCAAAGTTTTGTTGTGACAAATAACCAGGGTTGGCCTCTGTATTCTCTCGATGACGTTAGCCATGGTGAAGGTTTTGCCACTGCCGGTGACTCCAAGCAGTGTCTGTTCTCGGTAATCTTTGTTCAAACCCTCAGTCAGCTTATCCACCGCTTGGGGCTGGTCGCCGGTAAGACGAAAATCGGAAACTATTTTAAACTGGGGCATCGGGTTCACTCACCACAATAATAAAAAAACAACAACCCTTAATATATAAGAAACGACGAAATTCTGCATAATCGGGTGAAGGAGCAGCACCATCTACAGGTGCCGTGTCAATTCAAGGTCTTGCTTGAGACATCAAGCCATGTTAAAATTTCGCTATCCTCGATATAAAAGAAAGGAAACTGGTGACATGAAGTCCTATGAGGAACTCGCTAAAGAGCAAGCGGACAGAGAAAGTACCCTCTTATCCAAGTTAATGGGAGAGGCTGGGATAGAGGGATTGGCTGATTTTGAGGCCGGGCTAAGCGGGCGGCAAAGCGAAATCTTGTTCAAGATAACCACGGAGATAGAAGATACTGAAAATGCCTTGAATCAGGTTGAGCAGCTTGCTCAGAGGCTTAGGAAACATCTGGAGCGGTTAAAAAAGCTACATCGGACTCTCTCTAAGTAAGGTTAAGTCACGCAAAATATAGCGCAATGCAGTCTGAGTCGGAAACATCGGTTAGACTTCGTTTTGCGCCCAGTCCCACAGGGTATCCACATTTAGGCAACATCAGGACTGCTCTATTCAACTGGCTTTTTGCTCGCCATCACGGCGGCAAGTTTATCTTACGAATTGAAGATACTGACATTTCCCGTAAGGTGGAGGGCGCAGTGGAGGTAATACTAGATAGCTTGCAGTGGCTGGGATTAAACTGGGATGAAGGGCCTTACTTCCAATCACAACGATTGCCAATTTACCGTGAAATTGCCCACAGATTGCTTGAGGAGGGTCATGCATATTTATGCTACTGCTCTCCAGAGCGATTGGAGACGATGCGCCAGGAACAGGCAAAACGTAAGCAGCCGCCGAAATATGATCGCCATTGTCGAGATTTAACACAACATGAAAGAACTCGGTTAGAGGCAACAGGTATTACTCCCGTGATTCGCTTTAAAACACCTCTTGAAGGCGAAACCACTTTCTACGACTTAACTCATGGCCCGGTAACTTTTAAGCATGATACCTTGGACGACTTCATCCTGCTCAAATCCGATGGTTATCCCACATATCACTTGGCTAATGTAGTAGATGACCATTTAATGGCTATCTCACATGTCCTCAGGGCTGATGAGTGGCTTTCCAGCACTCCCCGCCATGTTTTGCTTTACCAAGCTCTAAATTGGCAAGCTCCGCAATTTGCTCATTTACCCATGATTCTGGGATCTGACCGTGCCAAACTGTCCAAAAGGCACGGTGCTACCACTATCACTGAATATCAAAAGCAGGGATACCTCCCAGATGCAATGGTCAATTTCTTGGTGCTTTTAGGCTGGTCGCTTGATGATCGAACTGAGTTACTATCCCAAGAAGAATTGATAAAGCACTTCTCTCTGGAAAGGGTAGGCAAAACAGCGGCTATCTTTAATAGAGATAAGCTGGAATGGATGAACGGGGTTTATTTGCGCAAACTAAGCCTGGGGGAATTTGTCCAGCAAGCCATGCCATTTTTAGATAGCGAGTTGCCAAAGTCGGTAGATCGCCCATTAAACAACGATTACGTCAGCCAGGTTCTGTCTCTCATTCAAGAACGAGCCAAAACCCTGGCTGAGATTCCTCAGCTTGCTAGCTTTTTCTTCCTCGACGAGCTGCAATATGATACAGGCCTGCTTTTAAGCGGGAAACTGGATGCCAAATCAGCTACTAAGGTTATTACGATTGCTTCACAAAAGTTAGAAACAGTAACGACTTGGGATGCCACTACGCTTGAGGGCATCCTGCGCCCTCTGGCCACAGAGCTAAACTTAGGCACAGGGGAATTGTTCGGTTTGTTAAGGGTAGCTGTTACAGGGCGTACTGCGGCACCACCATTATTTCAGACCATGGCAGTATTGGGAAAAGAGAAATGCCTGAAACGATTCGATACGGCATTGCAGTCGCTATCCACTTATTTTAGCTAGAATGCCACATGTAGCTTCGTAGCAGGACTCTAAATAGTCTTTGGCTCCTGCCTCGCCTGCTAAAATGGTCAAAAATTTACAATCTTTGCTCTAAAGAGCCCAAAAGGTATTGACAAAGCTGTGTTCTTATAGTAACAATATAGGTGTAACAAAATTAAAAGGAGGGCATGATGGCGACAGCTTATTGCATGAAGTGCAGGAAAAAGGTGGAGATAAGAAACCCAATGCGGGTTACACTCAAGAACCGCAGACCAGCGACCCGGGGTGTCTGTCCTGCCTGCGGCACAAAAGTATTCAGAATAGAGAAAGCCTAAATTTCTACGGCGGTCACCGGGTGGTGAGAGGGGTCACGCATTGATATTATTGCTATTTGCGTTTGCGTGAAATCCACAGGCTAGTGGGCTTGAATCTTTAGGGGATATTTATTTCCCGTGGTATAAGGGTAGCTTTTTGGGAATAGTCTCAAAAAGTAAAAACCAGAGAGTTTATTATCTCCCTCAGACTGTGGTTCAAGGCTTCCCTGTCTGCGTATCTTAGATTCAAACCCCTCTGGGAAATTTTCTGGACTTCTCGCTGAAGATATTTGCATTCTCTTAATAAGGGTGCGCGGATTAATCTATTCCCTCCCAAAAATATATAATCCAGTGTGTAATTCTCAAATTCCTCCTCGATTCTATTGCTAAGCTTCCTCAGAAAAGCTTTCTTCTGTTCTTCAGTCCTGCGGGCAAATCTTTTTTCGCTTCTTCCCCCTTTCCTATGTTTCTTATGGATATACCCTGTGCCCGTTTTTGATTTTACCAGATTATCACGATGGAAAACTCCTATAGAGTATGTCCCCCATGTTACCAGCACCACGCCGATAACATATACTCGCTCCAGGGTTTCTAATAGAGGGGAAACATCAAACTCATCTGGTGAAATTTTATCTTCAGTAATAGGAAATGGCGGCAACACTATATATTTATTGCCGTTTTTTTGCCAATATATGGCTGCTCCCGTATTGTACCTTTCAACTGCTTGAGCTACAGCTTTGATGTTGACTGATTCCTTAATTTCGTGGGCATATGTATTGTATTGAGGCCGAAGCGATAGTCCATTTATACAATAGGGAAAAGAAGAGGGTTTTATATACAGACTTATATAGTCTCCAGGGCTGCTTTCGAGTCTGGACAAAAGTTCATACAGCCGAGTTTTGCTAAGGATTTCCTTTTCCATGTTGATTTCTGGTAGTAGAGAGGGGCTTTTAATTCACCCTGACTTAGGTTAAACTTTAGCAAATATGCCTCAGAAATATAACCCTCGGGAAATCGAAAAGAGATGGCAACAGAGGTGGGCGGCTGACCATATTTATGAGGTAAAGGAGGATAGTAGGCGCCCGAAATTTTATGCCCTGACTATGTTCCCCTATACCTCAGGAGACCTTCACATTGGTCATTGGTACGCCATGGCGCCCTCAGATGTTTATGCCAGATTTAAAAGGATGCGGGGCTATAATGTGCTTCATCCTATGGGCTTTGATGCCTTTGGGTTACCGGCGGAAAATGCTGCCATCAGCCATGGAATTCACCCTTATGAGTGGACAATGAGAAATGTAGCGAATATGCGTCGGCAACTCAGGAGCATGGGGGCAATATATGACTGGAACCGTGAAGTAGTTACTTGCCTGCCGGACTACTATAAATGGACGCAGTGGTTTTTCCTTAAATTTTATCATGCTGGTCTGGCCTATCGGGCTGAGGCGCCTGTTAACTGGTGTCCCAGATGTCAGACAGTGTTGGCTAATGAACAAGTAGTAGGGGAAGGTTTTTGTGAGAGATGTAGCACGCCAGTGACTAAAAGAGAGCTGGAGCAATGGTTCTTCAGGATTACTAAATACGCCGAGGAACTCCTTGATCATAGTCGTCTAGACTGGCCAGAACGCATAAAGATAATGCAGAAGCATTGGGTGGGCAAGAGCGAGGGCGCTGAAATTTCCTTCTGGCTAGAGCATGAGGGTGTAGAGCAGAAAGGGATAAGAGTGTTCACCACTCGCCCTGATACTATTTTTGGGGTGACTTTCTTCCTCCTGGCTCCGGAGCATCCTTTAGTTTCTCAATTGACTGCCCCGGAGCATAAAGTTGAAGTGGATGAATATATTGCTTGGTGTCGGCGGCAAACTGAGTACGAACGGGTGGCACTGGGCAGGGAGAAAACAGGGGTCTTTCTGGGAAGCTACGTTGTCAATCCGATGAGCGGGGAGCGAGTGCCTATCTGGATTACTGATTATGTATTGCCAACTTATGGCACCGGAGCAGTGATGGCAGTGCCTGCTCATGATGAAAGAGACTTGGAATTTGCCAGGAAGTTTAAGCTACCTGTGCGTGTCGTTATCGCTCCTCCGGGTTGGACAGGTGAGGAATTGACGGAAGCATATACTGGGTCAGGTACAATGGTGAATTCTGGGGAGTTTAGCGGTTTACCCAGCGAACAGGGATATGAGGCAATCTGTGCTTTATTGGAGGAAAAAGGATGGGGCAAGTGGTCGGTTATTTATCGCCTTCGTGATTGGCTTATCTCCAGGCAGAGGTATTGGGGGGCACCCATCCCTATAATTTATTGTGATAAATGTGGCATAGTCCCTGTGCCCGAGGAGGATTTGCCTGTTATGCTTCCTCCCGATGCGGAATTTAAACCTACCGGGGAATCTCCTCTGAAATATTGCCAATCATTCGTCAATACCGCCTGTCCTAAATGTTCTGGGCCAGCACGAAGGGAAACTGATACTATGGATACTTTTATGTGTTCCTCCTGGTATTTCTTGAGGTACACCAGTCCCGAAACCAGGGATGCCCCCTTCGATGCTGCCAAAGTGAGGTTCTGGTTGCCTGTGGATTTGTATACCGGGGGTGCTGAGCACGCAGTTATGCATCTCTTCTACGCTCGTTTTTTCATCAAGGCATTGAGGGATATTGGCCTGGTTGACTTTGGTGAGCCCTTTACTCGTCTATTCAATCAGGGGACTATAATTTATCGTGGTGATAAGATGAGCAAATCTAGAGGCAATGTAATTGCCCCTGACGAATATGTGGCTGAGTTAGGAGCTGACGCCGTTCGTGGGTATCTCATGTTTATTGGTCCCTGGGAACTGGGGGGGGAATGGAATGATAGGGGCATTGTGGGCGTCAGCCGCTGGCTGAACCGAGTGTGGAGCTTAGTAACAACAGACTATGCTAGCCATGTTGTTGATCCTGAGGCTGAGAAAGAATTCCTTCATTTGACTCATAAGACAATTAAAGAGGTGACTGCTGATTTGGAAAAGTTCCGCTTCAACACCATGCTGTCTGGCCTTATGGAATTCAGCAACTACCTATCTAAGGTTAAAGAGAGTGGGGTGGTGTCAGGTTCTCTATGGGGGGAAGCTATTAGCTATTTTCTGCTTCTCCTTGCCCCCACCGCTCCTCATCTTGCTGAGGAGTTATGGAACAGGACTGGGCATCCCTACAGTATTCATAACCAACCATGGCCTGAGTATGACGAAGAGCTGGTCAAGGAGGAAGAAATTACCTTAGTCATTCAGGTAAATGGCAAACTTCGCGATAAGGTGCTTGTACCCGCTTCCATAAGTGAAGTCGAGGCCAAGGAGCTGGCGCTGGGTCGAGAGCGAGTGAAGGCTTATATTGATGGTAAGAGACTTACCAGAGTCATTTATGTCCCCAAGCGAGTGGTGAATATTGTGGTAGCCCCGATGTAATCGGGGTGATAGAAGCACGAAGAAGCAAGGAAAAGAAAAAATGAGGATAGCATTTATTGGCGGTGGGGCTATGGGGGAAGCGATGGTTAAATGTCTTTTGACTAAAAAGGTGGCTGAGCCACAAGATATGGTGGTTAGCGATATCAGTTCGGTGCGGCGTGAATTATTGAGCAAGGAATATGGAGTTGGCACTTTAGCTGATAATAGAAAGGCGGTGGCAAATGCCGACTTGATTATTCTGGCAGTGAAGCCTCAGAATCTGCCTCAGGTAATGGAAGAGATACAGACTCCGTCGCCCGAACAGCTAGTGCTATCTATAGTAGCTGGCACTACTCTGTCCAGTTTATGCCAGGGTTTAAACCATTCCTCTGTAATTCGGGCTATGCCTAATATGCCAGCGCAAATTGGCGAGGGAATGACTATCTGGACAGCAACTGCTGAGACTGAGCAGAAGCAAAAAGACTTAGCTCAGACTGTACTGGGTGCTTTGGGTAAAGAAATTTACGTTACTGATGAGAAATATTTAGGTATGGCCACTGCTTTAAGCGGCAGTGGTCCAGCTTATGTGCTTCTTTTTATCGAGGCACTCGTCGATGCTGGTGTGCATATTGGCTTGCCTCGGGATATGGCCCAAGAATTGGTGATACAAACTATACTTGGTTCTACTCTCATTGTTGAGAAGACGGGCAAACATCCTGCTGATTTGAGGAACATGGTTACTTCGCCAGGGGGAACCACCACTGAGGCTCTTCTTCAGTTAGAAAAGGGGAGATTCCGTTCTCTCCTTCTTGAGGCTGTTGCTGCTGCCTATGATAAGGCTAAGCACCTTTAGATAAGTTGCAAGATATGACGGATTCGTTGCTTGAATACCGCAATTGTCCCGCTTGTGGGCAAAATGATTTTGAGGTGCTCTTTGATTCCAATATGGGGGAAATTGATTTTCAAAAAGGCATAGAGACTGTGTATACTCTACCTGGAGGCAAATATGGCAGACATGTCCAATGTAGGAATTGTCGTCTCATATATGTAAATCCCATTGAGAAAGCAGGCAAGATAAACGAGGACTATTCCAAAAGGAAGAGCGACGAAGATATTATTGTTCAGAGAAGTCGTTTACATGCCACTAGGTCACAGGTGCGATTAATTAAAAAGTACGACAGTGGCACAAGCCTTTTAGATATAGGCAGTGGAGAAGGTTTTTTTCTATTTAATGCCTCCAAAGCTGGATACATTGCCAAAGGAATTGAATTGTCCCAAGATGCAGCAGAATATGCCAAAAAGGAATTCGGCGTAGATACAGAAGCAGGAGCCTTTGAAGGACTACAACTTCCGGAAAATTATTTCGATGTGGTTACTCTATGGACGGTTCTGGAGCATGTCCCATACCCACTTACAATCCTTAAGAAAGCTCACAGGATACTCAAGCCTGGGGGGCTGCTAGTAGTATTAACTCCAAATATTGAAGGGATACCAGCGAAAATCTTAAGGAAAAGGTGGTGGGAGATAAGGAGGCTTCATGTCAATCAATTCACCACAAAAACCCTTACAGACATAGTCAAGAATGCCGGGTTCAAAAATGTATCTTCTGCCTGCTACAGAGAATCTATAAGTTTGCTCTATCTAGTTATACCAATACTAAGATATTTAAAGCTATATGGGAAAGTAAAAACTTCTCTTCAACCTAAATCTACCTTGGGTAAGATTATGGATAAGATAATCGTAGTGTTTCCCTCAAAACTTAATTACTCTACAGTGATTGCTTTTAAATAGGAGGCTAGTAAATGGCAAATATTTCTCTATTACAAGGGACTAAGCTTATCACAAGGGGAATACATAGCTATATAACTAATCGCCCTATAGTGGTTTCTTATGAAATAACGCTTTCTTGTAACTGCAATTGCCGTCACTGTGACCTTGGGGGGTTCATAAAGGATGAAAAGCAAATTAAACCAGAGGAGTA
>JAUWYE010000105.1 GCA_030615965.1 Dehalococcoidia bacterium
ATAAAGGGCTGGCTAAGAAGGCAAGCTGCTTGGGGGTCTGTTTCTGCTTTTGGTGGCAGCTCTTCACTAGTGAGAAATTGCGGGGAAGTAGCAGCTATCTGCATGGCTAAGTCGTGAGCAAGTTCTTTAAATTCAGCGGTGCGAGCCACAAAATCGGTTTCACAGTTTAGCTCCACTAATGCGCCTATGCGCTTGGTATGATGAATATAAGCTTCGATTACGCCTTCGGGTACAGCTGCATCCTTCTTTTTTTCAGCAATTGCTGCCCCACGCTGTTTCAAGAATTCGATTGCCTTCTCCATATCACCACCTACTTCCAACAAAGCCTTATTACACTCAAGTACACCCGCATTAGTTTTATTTCTTAACGCCTTTACTGCTTCAACTGATATTTTCATGTAGGTGCAATTTCTCCTTCTGGTTCCTTTGGTTTCTCTGGTTTCTCCGGTTCCTCTGATTTCTCTGGTTCCTTTGGTTCCTCTGGTTTCTCTGGTTTCTCTGATTTCTCTGGTTTCTCTGGTTCCTTTGGCTCCTCCGGCTCAAAGGTATAAGAACCTAGAATTTCAATGGCTTCTTCAGCAACTAATTTAGTAGCTCCCGCCTCTCCAGAAAACGCTTCAGTTTTACCTTCAATTATGGCATCAGCTATTTTACTACAAATTAATTTAATTGCCTTAACAGCATCATCATTGGCGGGAATAGGATAATCGATGCCGTCGGGATTACAATTAGTATCCACCATAGCAATCACGGGTATGCCTAATTTTTTAGCTTCAGTAAAGGCAATCTTATCTTTAATAGGATCAGTGATGAAGAGGGCTCCAGGAAGGGTAGTCATTTCCTTAAAACCCCCCATTTGAGTATTTAGGTGGGAAATTTCCTTTTCTATCTTCACCCGTTCTTTTTTAGGCAAGAGGTCAAGCTCACCTTTATCCCTTTTATTCTCTAAACGAACCAAGTGGTCGATCCGAGCTTGTATGACGGTGAAGTTAGTTAACATACCACCTAGCCATCTTTGATTAACATAGCTTATACCGCACCTCACAGACTCTTCTCCTATGGTCTGCTGAGCCTGTTTTTTAGTGCCGACAAAAAGAATGCTTTGCCCTCGAGCTGCTAAATCTTGGACAAAGGTACAGGCCTTTTCTAACATGGTAACTGTCTGCTCCAAATCGATGATGTGGATACCATTGCGCTGGGTAAAAATATATTTCTTTGCCTTGGGATGCCAGTAACTGGTGTGGTGACCAAAGTGAGCACCTGCTTCCAGTAATTGTTTTAATAAAGCATTGTCTATCATGCTTACAATTTCAGATGATGTTAATTAGTAAAACCAGTATAATGTAGCATGATTGGTTTGGATGATGCAACAAGAGATTGCCTCCAATTGTCTCTTAGTTGACAGAGAAATTTTCCTTATCTATACTATTGAACCAAAATTGTAGCTAGAAGTTGCCCGAGTAGCGCAATGGTAGCGCAACCGACTTGTAATCGGTAGGTTAGTGGGTTCGAATCCCCTCTCGGGCTGGGTTTCTCAGATATTTCATGATAAGCTTATATTGGGGAGGGGTGCCGGAGTGGTTAATCGGAGCAGACTGTAAATCTGCCGCCCGTAAGGGCTGCGTAGGTTCGAATCCTACCCCCTCCATTATAAAGTGCAGGAGGCCCACATAGCTCAGTCAGCAGAGTACGTTCTTGGTAAGAATAAATCCTAATCGCCTTCAGACGTACCATAATCAACAATAACCTATTGCTCTTCGTTCTAGACATAAGTTTCATTATTAACTTGTTTTTTTCTTAGCAGCTGATTCCTCCAAATACATTTGCATAAGGTCATCTACGTCTTTTTGCCTTCCCAAAATGCTTCCTCGCCATGACTTCATAAACTTCTCATCTTCGGACATTATTCCATCAACCAGCGTTTTAATTTCAGTTGCTGTCTTTTCCACAATTCCAGCCTCATTTACGACAGATACTTGGGTCGGCCCACCGCAATTAGGGTCAATCTTCTTAACTTCTTCAATAACATAAATAGCAAGTTTAACAGCTTCGTCAACTTCAAGCCCTTCGCAACACAATCTGGCGAGCAAATATTCGGCATAAGCAGAACCACTACCAAGTGATGAATATCTCTCTGTCTTCTCGGCAACGCCATCAGGGTGAATGATATATATACTACCCTCTGCCCTATCAAGCACCCCCAACATTAAAGCAAATGCAGGTGTTCTCCCCAATTCCTGAAGATTAAATGGGTCCTCTACTCCTGACCGCTGTAAATCTCTTGATTTGGACACTCCTAAGGCATTCATTCTGTCAACCACGTACCTCTTTTGAATCATATTCATAGTATCTTCAGCTAAATCAGCTAACTCACGATTAGTGCTTACCCGCTTTTCTTTCCACCGTGTTTGTAGCATTTCAACTGCCCTTGTGATAAAGGAGGTTTCACCAGCTCCAGTAACAAGAACCTTCAAATCAGAATCTAAGTTGAATTGGTAAATCTTTGTATAATCCACTCGTTTAACATCAACGCCACGAGATGTCATAGCTTGGCTGTCCGAAGCCATGACTAGAGCTTTACCGCATACTATACCCACTATTATGGTCATATTGGCATCTCCTTTATTTTTATCATAATCATTCTAACACGATAATTACTTGTTCATCAGCTCGAGCAGAATAATCTCATCACGCTCGCTCTTGGTAAGAGCGAATCCTAATCACCATCAGAAGCACTATAATTCCGAATAAACCCTAAAAACTCTAAAGCCAATAGCTTTTCACCTTAATCCTGGAAATCCATATCTATTCAGGTACACTCTCTTTTAAATATATTATTATTCTTCTTTTTCTGTCTCCTCTCCTATGTGTCCAATTTTTGCTTGCCTCTCCCATTCCGTTCTAGCTATTTCCATAGTGATTCTATGGCGCAAGATGTGCTCCATTATATCTGCCATTTTACTAGAAACACGTTTAATCCCAGCCATGTCTTCTACTTCAGTAGCACGACTCAATTCCCTAAACACGATATACAACTCATCTATTGTTTCTGGAGCAAGGTATTCGCTCAATTCCCTACGACTTCTCGATACTGACATCCTAGTTAAACCTAATATTTCTTCTATTAGTGCTCTATCAGTTCTACTCTTTGTCTCCCCTTTATCTCCTTCTTTTCCCATCACTAAATTAACCTGCTTCTCTAAGTCTGGCCACCACTTCTCAAATACATTATCAAGCACGTTATCCTCTAACTTGTTATCATCACATGCATTGTTAATAGTCTTAACTAATTTTCTCATTTCTTCTCTTGTAAATGAAGTAGCTTGGAATTGAACAAGAGGCCCAACTAAATCACTATTTCCCACACCAAACAATATCGGGCATATTTTCGATTTCTCAAGCTCTTTAGATAAGGCCCCAGCTTCGAACGTAATCCATGGCTCTAACAAATTCTCCCTTGTTAACATAATTATGCCAATTCTTGACTCTTCTAATTCTTTAGCAATTTCACTACTCCATCTTGACCCCTTCTCGATGTCCTCGGGAGTAAAGTATGGCCTTACAGACTGTAACACACTCGGAATCCAGTTACTAAATATCTCCCCCAATTCCTTGCTTAATTCCCCAGACCAGCTTATGAAAATCTTCATATTTCCTCCTTTTTATCATTCAAAAAAGGCCAAACTCCTTCCATACTTCCATTCTACCACCTTTCCAATAACTATATAATTTTGACATCTTCGTTGCACTTCACTCATCTTCTTTTATAGCCTTATCAATCATACCTGTTAGTTCAGCGTCTAATTGAGCTTCATTATCAAGAAATACACCAACTTCAGTAATCGCACTCCTTAGCAGATACAAAGTAGCTTTCAGAACATACATCGCTTCAACCGGGTCCCTACATTCTTCTTCCAAGAACTTAGCGGTCTTAAAGCTCAACTTCTGCAAACGACCTACATTCAGATTTAAAGGATTACCTCTAGAATCCATACTGCCTCCTTTCAACTAAAAAATTAATCATGATAAACCTTCCATTTTCATCAGCTCCGGCATAATAATCTCATCACGTGCGCTCTTAGACATACGTGCTAGCTTTACCAATATACCCGGGTACATCTGACCAGGATAAACGCCATAATTACGTCTAAACCACTTTGACCAAGATACCCAGCCTTTGAACACCCAACCAGCACTCAGCCTCTTGCCATCAAATCCATATATATCTTTTCAGCTAGGCTTACCATCTTCCAGACCTCCTGCTTGACTTTCACCCAAGCATTGCTTTAAAATCTCTCCGTTAATTTGCCCACTGAATTTGTACATTACGTTCTAAAGTAGAAAATCTATATTTTGTTGACTCTTTATCCATATTGACTTACAATATAGTTTCGGGCATACTGCCCACATAGCTCAGTAGGTAGAGCACGTTCTTGGTAAGAACGGGGTCACCAGTTCGAATCTGGTTGTGGGCTTTGAGATAAAAGGAGGTTAAAATGGCTAAGAAAGTTTATGAGCGTGTTAAACAACATATAAATGTGGGCACTATAGGACATGTTGACCATGGGAAAACCACACTGACTGCAGCCATGACCCAGGTATTAGCTAAAGCAGGCTCTACACAATTCCGAACCTTTGATTCCATAGATAATGCTCCTGAAGAGAAAGCTCGTGGTCTAACAATTGCCATTTCCCATATCGAGTATGAGACTGAGAAGCGCCATTATTGCCATGTTGACTGTCCCGGGCATGCTGACTATATCAAGAACATGATAACTGGAGCTGCTCAGATGGATGGAGCTGTTTTGGTGGTCGCTGCCGATGACGGTCCTATGCCACAAACCAGGGAACACATCCTTCTAGCCCGGCAGGTGGAAGTTCCCCGCATAATGGTGGCTCTCAATAAGGTAGATCTGGTAGATGACCCAGAGTTGTTAGATTTGGTAGAGATGGAGGTTAGAGACTTGCTTAAAAAGTATAACTTTCCTGGTGATGAAATCCCCGTTGTCCGAGTAAGTGCTCTTAAGTCTCTGGAATGTGGCTGTGGAAAAAGAGAGTGCCCCTGGTGTGGACCAGTATGGAAGTTGTTGGATGCTATAGATGATTATATTCCGCTACCACAGAGAGAAAAGGATAAACCCTTCTTGATGCCAATAGAAGATGTGTTCAGTATCAAAGGACGGGGGACTGTGCCTACAGGCAGGATAGAACGCGGGGTGATCAAAGGCGGTAACGAAATAGAGATAGTAGGATTAAAAGAGACGAGGAAAACAGTGGCGGTTAGCTTAGAGATGTTCCATAAGACTATGAACGAGGCAGAATCCGGCGATGCTATTGGAGTGCTATTACGAGGCATAGATCGAGATGAAATAGAACGGGGTCAGGTTCTAGCAGCGCCAGGCACGGTCAAGCCTCATACCGAAGCTGAGGCTGAAGTATATATTTTGACCAAGGAGGAAGGCGGCAGGCACACACCTTTCTTCAATGGTTATAAGCCCCAGTTTTTTATCAGAACTCTGGACGTTACAGGCGAAATAAGTCTTCCTGAGGGTGTGGAGATGGCTATGCCCGGTGACAGCTTGACTCACATGAAGATTAAGACCATTTACCCCGTAGCTATGGA
>JAUWYE010000139.1 GCA_030615965.1 Dehalococcoidia bacterium
ATATCCTCCAGCCAGGAATGCTTGATAGGATTAAGCAGGAATTTTAGAGTGGTTAGGGTAGGCACGCTGTGATTTGTGGGAGGGAGCAGCTATAGGTTAAAGTAATGTCATTGCGAGTGAAACGAAGCAATCCCAAAAGGAATTATCAAGTAGTCATCATTGGTGGTGGACCGGCGGGACTCACGGCCGGGCTATATTGCGCCCGCTCGGGGCTTAATACTTTGCTTATCGAAAAAGGAGTAATTGGCGGGCAAATAACCAACGCTGAGCGAGTGGAGAATTACCCTGGCTTTCCCAAGGGTATCTCAGGTATTGATTTAGGACAACTTATCCATGAGCAAGCCATTAGCTATGGATTGGAAACCTTGCTTGGCGAGGTTACCAAAGCAGTGCCCAGCCAGAGGCATAATCTGGTCAGCACCAGTGAAGGCGATTTTGTAGCTGAGTCGATAATCATTGCCTCTGGCTCGCAATTTCGCAAACTAGGCGTGCCTGGGGAAGATAAACTTGTGGGTAAGGGAGTTTCCTATTGTGCTACCTGTGACGGGCCTTTATTCAAAGGTAAAGCAGTGGCTGTAATAGGTGGCGGCGATGCAGCCATCACTGAGGCTCTCTACTTGAGTAAGTTTGCTTCCTCGGTTAAGGTTATTCACCGTCGCAGCCAGCTTCGAGCCAGCAAGATATTTCAGGAAAGAGCTATGGGCGAACCAAAAATAGAGTTTATTTGGGATACTGTAGTAACCCAAATTGAAGGTGATGGGGTAGTTAAGAAACTCATGCTAAAAAGCACAAAAAATGCTAAAATATCAATATTAGAGTTAGCAGGTGTTTTTGTGGCTATCGGCTCGGAGCCCAATAGTGCTCAGTGGCGGGGATTGTTGCCTTTAGACGAAGGAGGCTACATAATCACCAATGAACTCATGGAAACGAAGATTCCAGGAATATTTGCTGCTGGAGATGTCCGCCATAATTCAGCCAGGCAGGCGATAACTGCTGCTGGAGACGGCGCTACTGCTGCCATATCAGCGGAGAGATTTCTGTCATTCTGAGCGAAGTGAGGAATTTTATGAAAGTTGTTTTGCTAGAAGACCTTCCCGGAAAGGGAAAGGCTGGAGAGATAAAGGAGGTAAGCAAAGGTTATGCCAGGAATTTCCTTTTGCCTCGGGGTTTAGCTTTGGTAGCTACCCCCACGGTCATTAAGCAGGTAGAGTCCAATCTAGAGAAGGAGAAGCTTGAGGAAAGTATTGACCGGGATAAACTAGTTGAACTGGCTCAGCAAATTGAGGGAAAGGAAATTCGTTTTAAAACTCGCATGGGTGCCGGAGAACGCTTGTTTGGCTCTATTACCGCTGCCGATGTAGCTGAAGAATTAAGTCAGGCCATAGGTTCTGTTGTTGATAAAAAGAAGATAGACATAGAGAAATCTTTACGCAAAACAGGCAGCTATGAAGTAGCCGTTAAGTTAGCCAGCGACCTTAATCCGCAAATTACGGTGGCCATCGAGGAGGAGGCAGAAAAAGAGACAGAGAAAAAGGCAGGGAAGAAGGCAGAGAAAAAGACAGAGAAAAAGACAGAGAAAAAAGCAGAGAAAAAGACAGAGAAAGAGGCAGAGAAAAAGGCAAAGAAAAAGGTAGAGAAAAAGGCAGAGAAGAAGGCAAAGAAAAAGGCAGAGAAAAAGACAGAGAAAGGGAAAGGGAAAGGGAAAGGGAAAGATTAGGCATGGCAGAGGAAAAATTACCACCCCACGATATTGAAGCTGAGGAGGCAGTAATTGGGTCTCTGCTTATTGACCCTGAGGCCATATTGAAAGTTGCCGTTTCCCTCAAGCCCGAGGATTTTTTTTCAGAAACAAATCAAGCGATTTATCAAGCTTGTTTCTCCCTTTACCAGCGTAGTAATGAAGTTGTAAACCAGATTACAGTGGCTCATGAGCTTGCGCGTCAAAATAGGTTAGAGGAAATTGGCGGCGCTGCCTATCTATCTCATTTGATATCCATTGTGCCCACGTCTTTGCATATTGAGCATTATGCCCAGATAGTATCTAATATGGCAATGATGCGGAGACTTATCGCTGCTGCTGGACAAATTGCAGCCATTGGCTATGCCGCTGGCCCAGATGTGGAAAGTAGCCTCAATGACGCTGAAGACACCCTGTTTAAAGTGCGAGCCAGGCAGGGTCTTCGAGGCCTTGTTCCGATTCGTGAGGTTCTAGGTCAATATTTTGAGGAAGCTGGGCAGCCTACTACGCTTAGGGAAGGGGAAGTACCTCATATTCTAACCGGCTTTGCCGCCTTGGACGATTCCTTAGGGGGGTTGCATAGGACTGACTTAATCGTTTTAGCCGCCAAGACTAGCCTGGGTAAGACTAGTTTAGCTCTAAATGTTGCCAGGAATGCCGCTATTAACCAAAAGGCTTGTATTGCGCTATTCAGTTTGGAGATGTCTCGAGAGGCAGTGATCCAGAGGTTTCTCGGTAGTGAATCAGGGGTGGATTCTAAGCGTATAAGGTTGGGACGATTTAGTGAGCAGGATGAGATAAAAATCATGGAAGCCAGCGGCGTCTTATCCGAGGCACCCATCTATATTGATGATTCCCCTATGCTTCGGGTGGTAGATATAAGGAGCAAGGCACGGCGACTTCATTTCGAACGCGGCATCGACCTGATCATCGCGGATTATCTGCAACTGATACAAGGCGACGGTAGGAATGAGACTCGAGTCCAGGAGATCAGTAACATAACTCGTGCCTTAAAAACTTTAGCCCGGGAACTGAATGTGCCTGTCTTAGCCCTATCGCAACTCAGTCGGGCTGTAGAAGCGCGTCCCTCCCATGTACCTCAGCTTTCTGACCTGCGCGAATCCGGCAGCATTGAGCAGGATGCTGACGTGGTTATTTTCATTCACCGAGAAGATATGAATTATTCTCCCGAAGACTGGAGCAAGGTGCATGATATTGAAAAGGAACCTTATCCTCGCGGCATCGCGGATATCATCATAGCCAAACACCGCAATGGTCCTTTAGGACAACTTAAGCTACGCTTCCTAGGCAGGATTGCCAAATTCGCTAATTTAGAGGCTGAGCTGATTTCGGCCTCTTAAGGGTAGAAAGATGTCTGAACGGCAATTATCTAGCTCTCAAGTGAAAACAGAGTTTATCTCCTTGCCTGACTCTTTCTTTACCTTGGTGATGCCTAAAATGCAAGACCTGGCTGAACTTAAAGTAGTATTGTTTGTGGCTTATCTTATCCTGCGAAAACAAGAGCGTCCTCACCCCGATATTGTCGGCGTTACTTATAAAGAACTGAAGTCTGAAATCTGTCGGCTGTCAGCCGGGTTAGATGAAGAGACACTTCGCCAGGCTTTGAACTCGGCGGTAGAGCACGGTGCTCTATTACTCTCGACCTTAAACGTAAATGGAGTGCTCGAAGACGTTTGCTCTCTGACCGCCCCGATGTATCGGGGCCCTCGGCCGCCGGCTGTCAACATCTTTGCTATCTACGAGCAGAATATCGGCATGCTAACCCCCATGATTGCTGAAGAACTTAAGGAAGCAGAGAGGCTTTATCCACCCCAGTGGATTGAAGAAGCCTTTAAGGAAGCGGCTACACTGAATAAACGCAGTTGGAAATACATCGCCCGTATCTTGGAAAGATGGGCTAGGGAAGGTAAGGACAGTGGAGAACATAGGAGACGTATTAAGAAGATTGACCCAGACAAATATATCAAGGGCCGATATGGACACCTGGTCAAAAGATAACGTTCCCTTTCCCTCGACAGAAGAAGGTGAGGGTGAAATCTGCCCTGTTTGCAAAGGGGCGGGCTTTGTTCACCCCGCGCTAGATTCAGGGAAAGTTGATTTCAGCCGGGTGGTACCCTGCCGATGCAGCAAAGGGGAGCTGAGAAAGAAAAA
>JAUWYE010000065.1 GCA_030615965.1 Dehalococcoidia bacterium
TGGGGCGGGTATTCATTGGCATAGTTGCCATAATGATGGTCCTGTCTGAGGTGGGACTACCCGTCGCGCCAGTTCTGGCTGGCTTCGGCATCGTCGGCATAGCCATCGGCTTCGGCGCTCAGTACTTGATAAGAGACCTCATTGCTGGCATATTCATCGTTTTGGAAAACCAGTACAGGGTGGGGGATGTAGCCAGGGTAGCCGACGTCGCTGGTTTGGTGGAGGAGGTAACTTTGAGAAAGACGGTGCTCCGTGACCTGGATGGTATAGTCCACCATGTACCCAATGGTGAAATCAGGATAGCCAGCAACTTCACCAGACACTTTGGTAGGGTCAATCTCAATGTCTCGGTAGCATATGACACTGACCTCGACCATGCCATAAGCGTGATAAATCGCGTAGGGCAGGAACTCGCTGAGGATGAAAAATGGCGTAAAGTAATCAAAAGTCCTCCCCAGGCGCTGAGGGTTGATAATCTGGGCGACTCCGGAATAGATATCAAGATTTTGGGCGATGTTAAACCTATAGAGCAGTGGGCAGTGATGGGAGAGTTGAGGCTTCGCCTCAAGAAAGCTTTTGATGCCGAGGGTATAGAAATACCCTGGCCCCATACCAAAGTGTATTTTGGCAGTCCTTTACCAGATTTTCCTAAAAAGGAGGATTAGTCTCACGAAGTATTCCCAGCCTGCTGCTTTTTGCAAAGGTCTCTTCGTCCCCAAATTCTCCTTATCCAGAATGTCTTTGTTATCCACCCGAGCTAAAGAGAAGGCTTTTTCTATTTCCCAAACTACTCCTCCAATAATCCATTATCCTGGTAGCAGTGTTTCTCAGTGCAAAAATTCCCGACACAGTTGACAATAACTATTGGCGAGTTTATAATGCAAAATACCTAGTAAAACGATGTAGTTTTTAAAAACTGAGGGATTACCTGGAGCTGATGAACGCTTGGGGGACAGTGGAGGTGACATGAGCTCCTGAAGGTAATTCGAGGGCAACGCTGGATGAGGGAGCCGTACGCACTGCGTCGCTTAGGAGACCTGGCCCGAGCCATCGCTTATCGCCAAGCGTTAATCAAACATGAGTGCTGGCCCCGCGCCAAGCTTGAGGAGTTACAGCAGCGCCGGCTAGCCAGGCTTCTTGATTGGGTAACTCAACAGTCTCCCTTTTACCGCGAGTTATGCAGCACACACCGGATGAGTCAACCCTATAGTCTCCAAGACTTCCCTATCATGGACAAAAAAACCTACATGGAACACTTCGACGAAATTGTCACTGACCCTCGGTTGCGCCTCTCCCAACTACAGAAACATATGGCCCACGTTTCCGGGGACGAGTATTACCTGGGCGAGTATCGTGTGCTTACTACGGCAGGTAGCTCCGGGCATAAAACGGTGGTAGTATTCAATCGAAAAGAGTGGAGTATCCAGGAGGCGGCAAGTATGCGGATTGCAGCCATGATGGGAGTGGTTCCCTTCTCAATGAGACGCCCCACGATTGTTACCATCGGCTCTCCCAGCCCTCTGCACGATAGTTATCGCCTCCCCCTAAGCATGGATATCGGCCTTTACCGTTTTCACGTGTTACCGGCTACTGCTCCTATCGAAGAACTGGTCCAGCGGTTAAATTCCCTTCAACCCCACATCCTTCGGGGTTTTCCATCCATGCTTGGGCTGCTTGTGACAGAACAGATTCAAGGGCGCTTGCATATCAATCCCTCTATTATCGCCGGTGGCGGCGAACCGCTGCCCAGCGAATTGAGGAAGCAACTCCAGGCTGCGTGGCAAAGTTCTGTCTTTGACATCTATGGCACTCAGGAGGGACTCCGCGCTATGGAGTGCAACCCTGGCCAAGGGATGCACATCTTCGAAGATTTGGGCATTGTTGAGGTAGTAGATGAAGACAACCGCCATGTGCCCGACGGGACTCTAGGACACAAGATTCTGTTCACCAGTCTCTTCGGCTTCACTCAGCCCGTCATCCGCTACGAAATATCTGATATGATGGTACTGGCTCCGGAGCCGTGCCCGTGTGGCCAGCCATTCCGACGTATTCTTGCCATCAACGGGAGGAATGACGATGTTCTCTACCTTCAAGGTCGAGCGGGGAGACAGGTTGCCGTTCATCCTGTCCATTTTTGGAACGTTCTGGAAAGCTTCGCGGATATACGGCAGTACCAGGTGGTCCATGAACCGGATGGCATCTGCTTGCGACTGATGTTCGAGGACGGGAGGGGAAACGTAGCTCGTAGCGTCAGGGAACAACTGGCACGGAAGTTGCATGCCCTGGGCGTTGATTGCCCGTCTATCCGTGTTGAACTGGTGACCACGCTGGAAGACCGCTCCCGTCATATGGGGAAGTGGAAGAACATCATCTCCAACGTAAACCAGTCAATGCAATAGCCGCGGATTATTAGCGCGGCCAGATTGCCGGGCGTTGCAGCGAGTTATGCGTGCGGATGCTGCGTGATTAGATGGTGAAAATGAGTTCCCAAGGTGATACATGGCATCTCTTTTATTAGGAGCTATTATACGGGCTATGTTGCCCATCATAAACAAAGTTCACGCAATAGCCCTCGGTATCAAGCCTCTCGAAAGAAACAGCCTCATCTGCATTGAGGTAAGACGTCACAAGGGCTGTTCTATCAAGCTGAAGGATGGTTGTGAGGTCGGGCCTGGCGACTCTGTCATCAAGCTGCATTTGAATAATGCTTGGATTGCCGAGAGACTACGGTCAAGGTCAGGGTCGGGGATGAGGGGCTTCCCGCGGGGACTCATCTACTACTTCAGGGACGGCTTGCAACTCCTTGCCACAGAAGTAGCCGATGGGAAATATGGTGGCATCGTTGCAGTGTATGGCTGGACTGCCTTTCATACTCACGCTAGCCGGTTGGGATTCCAGGTCATCGATTTGCCGAACACCCTGAGGATAAAGCTGGCCCGACTCCACATCACCGCACTAATGCAGGCTCATCATATCCCCTGGCTCAGGAGGCATACCGCCTATCGTGAATCCGTGAAGGTTAAGGCGGTTTGGCTCTCCCGAGCCGAACTCTTGAGAATGCACGGCTCGGTCTTGTGATGCTTCTGTCTTAATGACACGAAGGCTAAGGCCGAACCTGACCGTTGCCCAAAATAATCCACTTGTAGCTGGTTAGCTCTTTAAGAGCCATAGGACCACGGGCGTGAAATTTCTGTGTGCTTATGCCTATCTCAGCACCTAAGCCAAATTGCCCCCCGTCGGTGAAACGGGTGCTGGCATTGGCATAAACACAGGCAGCATCCACTTCGTTAAGAAAGCGCGTTGCTGCCGAATGGTCTTCGGTAACGATAGCTTCGGAGTGCCCTGAGCCATATTTCTCAATGTGCTCCAAGGCTTCGTCCAGAGAGTTGACCACCTTAATAGCCGCGGTCAAGGACAGGTATTCCTTCCCCCAGTCCTCATCGACAGCCGGGACTAGCTTCAGCGACGGAATGGGCTTAAGTATGGCCATGGCTCGCTTGTCGCAGTGCATTTCCACACCGGCCTTAGCCCACTCTTTGGCAATAGCAGGCAGATAAGCTTGAGCAATCTGATTATGAACTAAGATGCAATCGAGAGCATTGCATACGGTGGGGCGCTGAACTTTGGCATTGTAGGCAATAGCTACCGCCTTATTCAGGTCAGCACTCTTGTCCACGTAGGTATGGCAAACACCTATGCCACCGGTAACTACCGCCATAGCGGCATTCTCCGAGACAAGCTTTATCAAGCCAGCACCACCACGGGGAATCATCAGGTCAATGATTCCCTTCATCTGGAGCATTTGGTTGACTAAAGCCCGTTCCGTGGACTCAATAAGTTGAATTGCTCCGTCTGGCACTCCAGCCCGGTGGCAGGCCTCCTGGGCTACCTTGGCTAAGGCTCTGTTAGAATTTATGGCTTCCTTGCCACCCCGAAGGATGACAGTGTTGCCCGATTTAAGACACAGGCTTGATATGTCTATGGTAACATTGGGGCGGCTCTCATATATCGCACCAATAACTCCCAAAGGGACTCGCCTCTTGCTTATCTGTAAACCATTGGGTAGAGTTCGCATCTCAAGCACCTCGCCTACGGGGTCAGGCAGTGCCGCCACGGTTTTTGTATCCTGAGCTATGCCCTCAAGACGGGCGGGCGAAAGCATGAGCCTGTCAAGCATGGCCTCGCCCATCCCCGAAGCCTTCGCCTCCTCGTAATCAATTTTGTTAGCAGCCAGGATTTCGTCCTGCTTATCAATAAGAGCCTCAGCAATATTGACCAAAGCCTTGTTCTTAACCTCGGTGGAAAGGAAAGCCAGCTTCCTCGACGCTGCCTTAGCTGCTCTCCCTTTTTCTTCTAGCTCTTTTACGGCTGATTCCATAATTTACGCTCCTTTATTTATGGTTTTAGTTATCGCTCATGTCTAACCCCACCTCCTTAGAAATGCCAATGAGATGTTGACAAAACTATAATATTTTACTATAATTTTGTCAGTAGTAAGAAAAGCTCCTGGAGAATGGTTGGTCATCTGATGAAGATGGCAGCGTCTGTAGAGGCGTGGGAAACTACCACCGGGAGCTAATTTTTATATATTATTTAGCCATTTATAGGTCCCTGCTAGTAATTGCGGAATTACTGTGCTTTTGTGCGGCATAAACTTTAAGCCGTAGCTGAATACTTTGCCATTTCGCCTATACAGCTTGTTTTTAAGCATTAGCAGGTATGAGTCTTCAATGACATCATATTTATACTCTACTGCATCATAAACTACGCCACAAACACAATCCGCAAGCTGTATCAAGTTAGATTGGGATTTAGCTTTGGGCTTTACCGCCACGATACATTCTTTTCTAATTTCGCAGTCTGGCTGGCTTTGGATGTAGTCCAAATAGCTATCTAACTCCTCATATTTGATTCCACCTTTATTTTCTGGATATAGCCTCACTTTGTAGCCTTTATCATCACAATACCATGTAATGCGTTCTACTAACCGCCTGAATGTATAAAAATATAACCTTCTACCTTTTAGTTTTGGGCTGGTATTAACAATGTCTTGGTGTTGTGTATCCACTAGCACTGAGCAAATAGAAAAGTCATTATTAGCTAATTCTTCAGCTACAGCCTTTTTTCTCGGATGATTGAGTTCCCGCCAATGCAGAACCTTATCAGCCCCCAAATTAATTCGCTGTTTTATTCTGTGATAAGTGTACCCTAATGCAGTAGCTTCTTCTTGGTTAGCAATCAGCGCCGTGATAACAAACCACTTTGTTCCCTTTCCACCTGTACCCTCATCTCCGGATTCATCTATGTAAGCATACATTTCCATCGAGCAATTTCCTCAAAGCATTACCATATTATTCCTGTGAATCACTTCGTCGCCATAATCGTAGCCGAGGAGGCTGAGGATTTTATCGGAGTGCTTCCCTCCGATGATAGCTAAATCAGAAGAGCTATAATTAGAGATGCCACAGCCAATGCGTTTGCCCTGCTCGTCCAGGATATCCACAATATCGCCGCGGTGAAACTCGCCCCCCGCCTTCATAATCCCCGCAGGGAGCAGGCTTTTATTTTGCTCCTTGAGAGCTAAGACAGCGCCTTTGTCTACCGTGACCTTGCCTTTGGAAGCCAGCCCGCTGAGCATCCACCTCTTTTTGCTCTCCATCTTATTCACCTGTGCAGGAAAGAATGTGCCTATATCTTCTCCCTGGCTAATCCTCACCAGTATGTTAGTTTCTCGCCCATCAGCAATGACTACGTTTACCCCTGAAGAGGTAGCTAGCCTGGCTGCTTCAATCTTGGTCGCCATGCCGCCAATTCCCTGCCGACTGGCAGTATTGCTAGCCAGGCGTTCGATTTCGGCGTCAATCTTGTCCACCCGGCGAATAAGTTGAGCTTGGGGATTGTAATGTGGGTCGGCAGTGTACAAGCCGCCAATGTCGGTGAGCAGCGCTAGAAGGTCAGCATCAACCAGGTTGGCCACCATGGCGGAAAGATTATCGTTATCCCCGAATTTGAGTCCTTCAATCTCGTCAATAGCAACAATGTCGTTCTCATTGACAATGCAGATTATGCCAAGCTCGATAAGGGCCAGCAGGGTATTACGAGCATTAAGATAGCCACTGCGGTCCGAGAGGTCTTCCTTCGTGAGCAATGCCTGGGCTACGGTTATAGCATACTGGCTGAAAAGTTGCTCATAGGTATACATGAGGTGGCTTTGCCCCACCGAAGCCAGGACTTGTTTGAAAGGGGTGGTCTTACGTTCTGGAATTTTTTTAAGCTTCTGTCTTCCCGAGGCAATAGCTCCGGAAGAGATTATTACTATCTCTTTCCCCTGGCCGTGGAGTCGGGCTATCTGCTCCACCAAACTTGACATAACTTGCAAGTCGAGATGGTCAGTGCCCGAGGCAAGGAGGCCTGTGCCGAATTTAGCCACTATTCGATGGTAAGACATTAGCATAAATCTAGCAGTTTTCGCTCCTACTGACAACTCAGGCAAGGAAGAAGCAAGACATTCGGGCAATCGAAAAGAGAAGAATTAATAGTCCGTCAGAATGTGCAATCAGATTGTTGCTGCATCACCTCCGCCTATTAAGTTTATGACAATGAAAATCTGATCCTATAATTTTGCTTACTCACCTAATATCTGAATAGCAATCTTTCTGGACCTTGGACGATTATCAAAATCTACGAAAACTATCTGCTGCCAGGTGCCCAGAGTTAACCTTTTATTCACAAAAGGTATTATTAGTGAAGCTCCAAGCGTGGAAGCACGCACGTGGGAATGGCCATTCCCATCCCCCCAAGTTTTATTATGCGCATAAGGAATATTCTGGGGTATCACCCTATCCCACATATTCTTAAAATCGGAAACTAGATTTGGCTCGTACTCTATGGTGGTTATCCCGGCTGTTGAACCGACTATAAACAAAGTGACTATTCCGTTATTAACCCCAGATTCCTCTACATTCTTTGCCACTTGAGAGGTTATATCGATAATGTCGCAATTACCTTTTGATTGAAGGGTGATGTCTTTAGTTACTACGGTCATATTCTTACCTCCTGCAATATGATATCGTCTAACTCAAATACAGGTCCATCATGGCATAGCTGTTTTAAGCCTTTCTTGGTATTTATAGTGCAGCCATAGCAAGCTCCAAAACCACACCCCATCCTCACCTCAAGGGAAACCTGACATTTCGTCAGCTTGAGATTGCTTCGCTTTGCTCGCAATGACATCTCCGCCATCGCCTTATACATATCTACTGGACCACAGGCATACACCTGGTCAGCCCAGTCTAAGAAATCAGGCAGAATATCCGTGGCCATGCCTTTCTTGCCCATGCTGCCATCCTCGGTGACGGGAATAAATTGAACTCCTTTTGGTAAAGGCGAGAGTTTGCTTCGCTTCTTGCCCGCAGAAGAAGGGCCTGTCTTGGGCATGGCCGAAGGATAGAGCTGAGCAGCAGTGCTCGCCCCATGAATTAAAGTTATCTGGTGCTGTGACGAAGCATACTGCATCAATAAAACCAGCGGGGCAATGCCAATTCCTCCAGCTACCAGCAGCAAGTTCCTTGATTCTGGTTCGATACTAAACCCCTTGCCTAAGGGGCCAAGAATGTCTATTCTCTCACTTGTTTGTCGCTGTGACAGCCAGAGGGTGCCTTTGCCCGCTACCGTGAGCAGGAGGGCAATCTCTCGGGATGAAACTTGATGGACGCTGAAAGGGCGACGTAATGTAAAATCTCCACACCGCACTGTGATGAATTGCCCCGGCAGCACTGAACAAGCTATATTGGGTGCCTCAATCCACATGAGGTGTATGCCGGGCATGACCTCCACATTAGAAGCTACGGAGCACAAGGTTTGTTTCATGCTAAAACCCAAGCGAATTCTTACGGAATCCTAATCCATAAATTCTAAATAAGTCCAAAATTCCAAATCTAAATACAAAGCTCATTTTATTTTGAATTTTGGTCATTAGTGCTTTGATATTGTTTAGGATTTCGAATTTTGTGCTTAGGATTTATCATACTTTGCCCTGTCATTTTGCGTTATTTTTCCTCTTTAGATACTCCCTGAGTGGTTGAACGTTAAAGATTTGGCTGCTATTTGCCAGCGCTCCTATAGCTACCCGAGCAGTATCTAATGAGGTGAAGCATGGTATCCTCTTTTCTGCCGCGGCACGCCTGATATCTAACCCATCTTTTAGTGGAATGCGCCCTCCAGTGATAGTATTAATCACTCCGCTCACAGAATTATCTTGAATAACATCAATAACGTTAGGATGCCCCTCGCTTAGCTTCTTGGTCACCAATTTTACTGGGAGCCCCATAGATTCAATCATCGCTGCGGTCCCCTCCGTGGCGTAGAGCTCGTGGTGAAGGGAATGCAATTGCTTAATCAGAGGCGAGGATTCAGCTTTATCCTTGTCTGCAATGCTAAGTAGCAGACTACCTCCTTGAGGCAGCATCAATCCAGCAGCTAAAAGTGCCTTAACCAAGGCTGCCTCAAAGCTGTAATCAATCCCCATAACCTCGCCTGTGGACTTCATCTCAGGACCAAGGTAGCTATCTACTCCAATCAATTTGGACATGGAGAAAACG
>JAUWYE010000006.1 GCA_030615965.1 Dehalococcoidia bacterium
AAGTGTTCTTGCACTTGTTGGCAATATCTGTGATTTCTAGATATGCAGAGGGAGAAATTTGAGGCTCTCGTAGTGAGGGCGATTGATAGTTTGCCACCGGAGTTTCAGCGCAAGCTGGAAAATGTTGATATTGTGGTAGAAAATTGGCCCACACCAGGGCAACTGAGACAGACTAAACACAGTCATCCCACCCAATTGCTTGGTCTCTACCAGGGTGTGCCCCAAACTAGGCGAGGCCGGGGGTACGGATTGGTTTTGCCTGATAAGATAAGTATCTTTCAAAAGCCCATAGAGGCGCAATGCCGCTTTGGCGATGAAATTGAAGCAAAAGTAGAGGAAGTAGTGTGCCATGAAATAGCCCATCACTTCGGCCTCGACGAAAAGACTTTGCGGAAGATAGAGGGTGAGAAACGCGGGAGGAAGTAAGGAACAGGTATTTTGGTGGCTCAATATCATATTTGCCTTGATTCTCCCGAACCCGGGTAAGAGTTTTCTGTGCTATGTCAGTAGGAAAAAAGATTACCAGTAGTTCGACTGAGACTACAGCTATGCCGGACGGTTTTGAAAGGTCCGAGAATGTTTTTAGAAGAGTTTTTCGGAGATATTTTCCCCTGATATTTATACTGTGGATTATTTTTGTGTTATATCCCAATCCTCTAAACTTCATCATTAGTGTCCAAAGGGTTTTTAACTTCGATGCTGACCCTGGCGCTGTTGGATTTATGCTGAATGACTTTCCTTCCGACCCTGTAGCTATAGAGAAAGCAGTCCTGGCTAGAATACCCTATCGCCACGATTGGGAGCTTTATAGCATGCCGTGGTATTTTCCTGCCATTGAGCAAGTGCTGGAGCGAGGAGAGGGGGATTGCAAAGCCCGAGCTCTGGTCTTAGCTTCTGTTTTGGAAGCGAAAAATATTCCCTATCAAGTTAATTCATCTCCCACACATTTGTGGGTGAATTATGAGGGTAAACAGGAGACCTCAATTGAGAATGATCAAGTAAAGTATTACCAGCGAGACCCTGAAACGGGTGAAAGGCAGTTCCAGATTCCTGACATTGGTCTGAGCGAGGTAATGGATTCCTTCTGGCGGGCCTTTTGGGATCCCATGCCCGACAGCAGAAAGACTCTTCTAATTTCGGGCTTATTAGCTTTGATAGCAGCCAGGGTGATTTTGCGCAAGAAGAGAACTGCCCAGTAAGATGACATAAAGTTAAGAGGGGTATTCCAAGACGAACGAATTGATTGCAGGTATCGGTAATTCCGTAAGTTCACAAACTGGACAACGCCGGACCATCTAGGCATCTTTCTTCTAATAGCTTATAATCACAATGCGTCTTATAAGATTTCATTTAAAAAAGAGAGGGGGAGCAGCGATATGGTCCAAGAAAATTCGTCAGTAATTGGAATCTGGAATCTTATTTCCATTACCACAGAGGCAGATGATGGCACGATATCTTATCCATATGGAAAGGATGTCGGCGGGTTGCTTATGATTGATGCTAGGGGTTATTTTTCGGTGCATGTGATGAATATGAAACGTCCGTCCTTCAAAATTCCCGACCCCCGCGCAGGCACATCCGAAGAAATAAAAACGGCTTTTGAAAACTATATTGGATATTATGGGACCTTCGACCTAGATGAAACCAATAGGAAGCTTACTTTCCATGTCAAGGGAGCTTGGCTACCGAACTGGATCGGAGACCAGATAAGATATTACAGATTTGAAGGTAACCGGATGACCATTACTACAGCACCTGTGCTCTTTGATGGAAAGAATAGAGTGGGGAAGCTTATTTTTGAACGTGTTAAATAAATCTGGCCTTGGTTAAGGTGACTTCTACTCAAATTGTTTAACGCATTGCATTTTAGCGGTGAGGATACCGGGCCCAGGTTTGGGTATCGTCTTCATCGGCGGCTGGTTCCGTAAAATAGCTCAGAGGTTTTCCCAAGGCACTGGCGATCCGTTCCAGATTGGCGAGATAAAGTCGTCTCTTGCCCAGCTCGTAGTTGGATAAGGCTGCCTGCGTGCAGCCTAACCTGGCTGCCAGTTCCTGCTGGGTGATGTCAAGTTCCTCTCTGGCCTGCTGAATCCTCATGCCAATGCCGCGATAGACCACGCCCGGATTTTATCACATTTTGTAATATCCAGTAGAGAAATTTTTGAGATGTATAACAATTTGTTATAAATCCTATTGACAGGCCTACTACGTCTTGTTATGCTGTTAATAACAAAACGTTATAAAAGGAGGAAACGAAATGAAAGTCAGCGAAGATGTCTGGAAATTCTATCAGCAGCACCTGGGTTACAGTGATAAGGAAATGAGGAGGTTCAGAGAAAATCCCAGAAACGAGGACGTTATTTCCAAAGCGCCAGCGTTGCTAAACAAGACGATTGTGTTAGAAGTTGTAGACTCACACGGCTGTAATAGTCAGCATAAGGTTGGTGATAAGTTCTATTTTGATGGCGCTGGCAATATTTTGACCAAGCTCTGTCCCAAAAGAATCTGTTTTGGTGCCTTGCATTCCATGCCGACATTAATTTATGCGGCACAGGAGCTATTCTATGCCGGTGTGGACCCTAACGAGATGCGGTTTAAACGAATAGGCTGTGTTGATGTCGGCGTCAACTGCGGTGGCTGGGGGCATATCGTCATGGAACTGCGGGTAGAGGAACGCAAGAGAGAGTAACTTGTAGATGTTTGGCTAGTGCAGATAGGGGGAACGCCGAACATGAAGACACTTAAGAAAAATGAGTTGAAGGAAATCTTAATTAAGAACTGGATGACTCATGACGCCATGTGGTTCTATCACTGCTTGCAGGAATGTGGCATTGAGAAGACAAACAAAATCAATAAAGCTGCCATCAGGTCTATGGCAGCGATAGAAATAAAGCGGATTCAAAAGGCCGTGGGTATAGATAAGGTGAAAACATTTGAAGACCTTAAGGTAATTGTAAACACAGCGTTTAACGTACTTACAGGCGATTTTATGGATTTCAACTACAGTTTTCCTTCAGAAAATGCTCTACATGGCGAGTGGAAAAATTGCTTCGCCTACAACAGTGTGAAGCAGCTTGGTGTCCTTGACAGATACCAATGCGGCATCATGGAGCGAGTTTGTAGGTGGTTTGATGGACTCGGAATAAAGTACAGCGTTTCTCCGCAGGTGGAAGGTTGCATGATGCACACCGACGGCAGATGTTTCAGGGAATTTACTTTTGGTTTTGACAAATAGTTAAACAGATTATAGGCAAGGAGGGTTATTGAGGTATGAGTTCAAAGAAAGTTAAGCTTACACCTGAGCAAAAGGAAAAACTGCTGCGCAATATATGGCTGCTACATGATGGCAGGTGGTTTCTAAAATCAGTGGAGCAATTTGGCTTCGATACTGCCACCAAACTGAATCTCGCCGTAGTCAAGTCCATAGCCAGAACGGAAATAAAACAACTGCTAGCCGAGACCGACTTTGGTGAGGTCAGGGATATAAAGGATCTACAAGCATTGATGGAAGTTGCCTCTCCACTCTATTTCCCCGAAGAGCACAAATATGAATTTAAGATAGTGGACAATAACACGTTCGTAGGGCATGTCCTGGAGTGCTATGTTCATAAGATGATGAGCAAGGCAGGGACCACAGCCATTCATCAATGTGCGGCAAAGATGAGATTCGATTCCTGGTGCCAGGCTATGGGACTTGATGGGGAGGTTATTAACGAGAAAAACACCAATAACTGCAACGGGACTTGCGAAATTATTTTTAAAATCAAGTGGTGATGTAAGGTGAGAGATGCCGGAGAACC
Organism: Dehalococcoidia bacterium; assembly: GCA_030615965.1. Taxonomy (GTDB): domain Bacteria; phylum Chloroflexota; class Dehalococcoidia; order GIF9; family AB-539-J10; genus RBG-13-51-36. The sequence goes on from JAUWYE010000006.1 coordinate 3,801, forward strand.
TTAGGCGAAATCCCAGAGTCTGTATACTTGCAGTAAACGCCGATAAGCTATTCTGGGTAAGATCTCTTATGGATGGCAAATTCTCAGCACCACCGGCTGTGAGGCTGATGGGCACTGTAGGGGAATTAAGGGAGGCAACGAGCGAGGAAATCGCTGCGTGGTAGGAACGAATAGCATTAGCTAAAGGTTTGAAGGGCTACCATCTTATGTGGGAACGAATGGGACGTGTCCGAGACATACGGTTTGAGGCTTTCAAGCCTGTCTATTTAGGGAAGATGACTGACGGTCTTTGGTAGGCTTTCTTGGCAACATCTCAGGCAGGCACTAGGCGCATTGAATTGGAGGTGGCAAGCCAATAACTACATCCTGTAAAATACCATCGACGGTATCAGGTTCGATGGTTGATCACAGAGATTTATTGTTCAACTTAAAATAGGAGGTTCATCGTAAATGCCTGAAGGAATTGAACTAACCGCATATTGTGGATTGTATTGTGGTGACTGCATTCGCTATCGTAGCAGAGCCTCAGATCTGGCAAGAGAATTATTAAGCGAGTTTCGCAACATGGAATTCGGTAAATACGCCACGCTTAAAAGCAGTTCGACGAAGCAATTCGACACCGTTAAGCAATTTGAGCACTATGAGGAGTGTTGTGAGGTTCTAGAAGCGATAGTCGCTCTACAATGTAACAGTCCTTGTCGAGTAGGTGGAGGGTGCGCCACTTTCTCTTGTGGGATTCTAGAATGCTGTCTGAAGAAAGACTTTGACGGTTGCTGGCAATGCGCTGAATTTGAAAGCTGCCAGAGGTTTGAGACTTTGAGAGCAATTCACGGTGATTCGCCCCGACAGAACTTAAGGACGATCAAAAAGTTTGGGCTAGATAAATGGGTAGAACACAGGCACAAGCCCTACGTATGGCAATAGTGTCTTTTCTCAACCATTAGCCTAGCTCTGTACAAAAGGACGGCCTGTTCAATAATCTCTCATTGAGTTTGTGTTTTCCCCTGCGGGATGAAATCGTGCTACAATGCAGTTCGCTGAGACTCAGAGCTGTGTGATAATATAATATGGTAAGTCACGAAATGATTATCGGCGTCATTGGGGATTCCTCCTGCTCCCCAGAAGAAGCCAAGCTGGCAGAAAGTGTTGGTGAATTGTTAGCCCAGCGAGGTGCCACTATAGTATGCGGTGGCTTGGGTGGTGTGATGGAAGCTGTTTGTCGCGGGGCTAAGTCAAAAGCTGGCTTGACCGTGGGCATTTTGCCCGGGAAAAATTCAAGCATGGCAAACCCCTGGGTAGATATTCCCGTGGTTACTGGAATAGGTGAGGCCAGAAATATCGCGGTAGTGAAGTCAGCCCAGGCGGTGATTGCCATCGGCGGAGGTTACGGAACGCTAAGCGAAATTGCTTATGCTCTGAAGAGTAATATCCCAGTCATCGGCTTGAATACCTGGTCGCTGTCACGCAACGGGCGAGAGGATGCTTCCATAATCAGAGTTCAGAGTGCTACCGAGGCGGTGGGTAAAGCAATTTCCTTGGCTAAGAGGCGCAAAAATTATGAGATTGCTTCGCTACGCTCGCAGTGACAGTGAGTTAGCCATAGAATGCGCTCAGAAATGGCAAGTATCGAAAGTGTAAAAGCCAGAGAGATTCTCGATTCTCGGGGCAATCCTACCATAGAGGTGGAGGTGGTATTGGTTGATGGCACCGCGGGTGTCGCCTCTGTCCCCTCAGGGGCAAGCACCGGGAAATATGAGGCTGTGGAGCTTCGGGATGGTGATAAAAGTAGATATAGGGGGCTCGGCGTTCTAAAAGCCATAGAACACGTCAACACTGAAATTGTCTCAGCAATAGTGGGTATGTCCGCTTTAGAGCAGGCGGCTATTGACCAGCGACTAATTGAACTTGATGGCACTGCTAATAAAGCCCGGCTTGGGGCTAATGCCCTACTGGCGACATCTCTTGCCGTAGCCAAGGCCGGAGCTAGCTTCCAGGGGGTTCCTTTATACCGTTATTTAGGAGGGGCAAGAGCTAATCTATTGCCTGTCCCTATGTTAAATATTCTAAATGGTGGTAAGCATGCCCTGGGCTCTACCGATTTTCAGGAATTTATGATAATGCCAGTGGGCGCTGCCAATTTCAATAAAGCCCTGCAAATAAGTAGCGAAGTCTATCACTCCCTGCGTAAAGTGCTTGAAGATAAGGGATTAAGCACCAATGTGGGAGACGAAGGTGGCTTTGCTCCTCGGCTTCCTTCTAATAAAGATGCGCTGGAGCTGATACTAGCAGCCATCGACATGGCTGGCTATAAAGCTGGCCAGGACTTATTTATCGCCCTGGACCCAGCCGCCAGCACTTTCTACCAGGGAGGGAAGCATCACAGTGCTCATGGGAAATATGTCCTCTCCCAAGAAGGTGTTACCCTCGGTTCCACAGAAATGATTAACTATTATGTCAAGTTAACCTCGGATTACCCTGTCATCAGCATTGAGGATGGGCTGGCTGAGGATGATTGGGCAAGCTGGTCGTTGCTTACTACTCAACTAGGAAAACAGATTCAACTTGTGGGCGACGACCTTTATGCTACCAACATGGAGCGCTTGGAAAAAGGCATTGCCCAAAAAGCCTCCAATTCAATCCTCATTAAGCCAAATCAGATAGGCACGCTCAGTGAAACCCTGGCTGTTATCAAAAGAGCACAGCAGGCCGGGTGGACAACCATTATCAGCCATAGGTCTGGTGAGACCGAGGATACTACTATTGCCGACCTGGCGGTAGCTAGCAATGCCGGATTCATTAAAGCTGGCGCCCCTTGCCGCAGCGAGAGACTGGCTAAGTACAATCGCCTCCTCAGGATAGAGGAGGAATTAAGAGAGGCGGCACAATACCCTGGCAAAAGGGCGTTATATAATTTGGAGAGGATGAAATAATGGAGATATTAAACGGTGTTCACCAAATAAAAACTCCTGCTCCTGAAAGTGCATCATGGTATACTAATGTTTACGTAATTGAAGGCAGTGATGGCCATATGCTGGTTGATAGCGGCTGGGATAGCCAGGAATCTCTCTGGGCTCTCCAGGAAGGGATAAAAGCGGCAAATCTCAAGCTTCGAGACATCACAAAAGTGGTTATCACCCATATACACCCCGACCATTATGGGTTGTCAAGCAAGATAAAACAAATTTGCGGGGCCCAAGTAGCTATTCACAAGATTGATGCGGGTCTTATCTTTCCCAGATATAAAGATTTTGCTGGCCTGATTAAAAAGACTGAAGAGCTGCTTCGGCAGAATGGTGTTCCTGAGGATGAATTGCCTCAGTTAAAAGAGGCTTCGTTATGGATGAATAAATATGTCACTCCGGATTCGCCTGAAGTAAACTTAGAGGATGGCGACATAATTTCCAACGACTCTTTCGAATTTGAGGTGTTATGGACGCCGGGGCACTCGCCGGGACATATCTGCCTTTATGAACGAAAGGGGAGGTTTATTCTCACCGGTGACCATGTCTTGTATGACACCACTCCCCACGTTGGCTTCAATCCCCAATCTGGCGATAACCCCCTGGGCAACTATATTTCTTCCCTTAAAAAACTAGAGCGCCTTAAGGCTCATTTTATTCTCCCGGGACATGGGCCGGTGTTCAATGCTTTAGGGCTGAGAATAGAAAAGATACTCCAGCATCACGAGGAAAGGAAGAGAGCCATCATGAGAACTCTACACGACGGCTTGAAGACAGCCTACGAGATAGCTCAACAAATTCCCTGGATGGTTGGGGAAGGAGGCATCGCTTTTCAGAATTTAGCAGTCTGGGACAGGCGAATGGCTGTTACCGAGACCCTTGCTCATCTTAAGCTCTTGATGGAGGAAGATAGAGTGGGCAATGCTGATATGGATGGTGCTTCTTTGTATTTAGCTAAGGACTACCCTCACCTCATTCCTCTCCCTTGAAGGGAGAGGAATGAGGTGAGGGTGCAAATTAGATGGAAAGGAGGAGACAAAAATGGCAACAAAAGTAGGAATCAACGGCTTCGGGCGTATTGGCAGGTTAGCTCTGAAGGCAATTATCCAGCGTTGTAGCGGTAAGGTAGAGGTGACGGCGGTGAATGACCTTACCGATGCTAAAACCAATGCCCATCTCCTTAAGTATGATAGCAATTACGGCATCTATCCCGGTAAGGTGGATGCTAAAGACGATTGCATCATAGTTGATGGCAGAGAGATAAAGGTCTTAGCTGAGCGTGACCCAGCTAAAATTCCCTGGCGAGACTATGGGGTGGATATTGTGATTGAATCTACAGGGCTTTTCACCCACGCGAGCAAGGCTGCTGCTCATCTTCAAGGCGGTGCTAAGAAAGTAATTATTTCAGCACCGGCTCAAGAAGAGGATATATCTATTGTCCTTGGTGTCAATGAAGGGCAATATGACCCGGCTAAGCACCGCATTATATCCAACGGCTCCTGCACCACTAATTGCATTGCCCCTGTAGTTAAAATCCTTCACCAAAACTTTGGCATTGTTCACGGGTTAATGACTACCGTCCACGCTTATACTAACGATCAAAAGATACTGGATGTGTTTCACCGCGACCTGCGTCGAGCAAGAGCCGCTGCCACCAATATCATCCCAACCACTACTGGTGCAGCTCGTGTTGTGGGCGTAGTCATTCCGGAACTTCAGGGGAAGTTACATGGTATTGCCCTGAGGGTGCCCACTTCGGTGGTGTCAGTCGTTGACTTTGTCGCTGATCTGAATACAAAGGTAAGCGCTGAGGAAGTTAACGATGCCTTTCGTAAGGCTGCTGACGGAGAGCTTAAGGGAATTCTGGAATATTGTGACGAGCCACTGGTGAGCTCGGATTTTAAGGGCAATCCAGCCAGTGCTATTTTCGATGCCCTAAGCACCATGGTCATTGATGACAACCTGATAAAGATATTAGCCTGGTATGACAACGAGTGGGGCTATAGCTGTCGTCTTGCTGACCTCGTTGTTTATATCGTTAGAAAGGGATTATAACTCCCGTCTAAGCTCTCCCCAGCAGGGAGAGAAATAAGGAAGGGGAACAAACAATGCACGTCGGTGTGTGCCAAATTGAGCTTCGCCTCCCTGAGAACCAGTCACTTAAAGGTAAGAGACAGGTAATTAAGTCTATCACCACACGGATACAAAACAGGTTCAATGTTTCCGTAGCTGAGGTGGATAATCAGAATTTATGGCAATTAGCTACTTTGGGCATAGCCTGCGTTAGCAACCACAGAAGACACGCCGATGAAACTCTAGCCAATGTCGTAAAGTTCATCGTCCAGAACTACCCCAATGTAGAGTTATTAAGCTCAGAAATAGAAACTTTTCCCTGATGGATGCTGCTGCCTTTCTCCACCACCTTGTTAGTCTGCCTGATTATCGCCAGCAGGTCGTCCATATTGAACGCCTTCCCTCACAAAGCGCTATGTTTGGCAAACTGGATAACCCCCTCCACCCCAGCCTTCAAGCATCTCTGGAGTCCCTGGATATATCAGGTCTTTATAGCCACCAGGCAAAGGCCTTGAATGCCATCCAGGCTGGGAGAAACGTGATAATAGCCACGCCCAGCGCCAGTGGCAAGACCCTGTGCTATCACTTAGCTACGCTTGAGGCGCTTTTACATGATAAGAACAGCCGTGCTCTTTATATCTTCCCCACGAAAGCTCTAGCCCAGGACCAGCTACGTAGCCTAAAACAAATCGCTCGCCCCTTGTCATTGCGAGCCCCGACAAGTCGGGGCGAAGCAATCCCCCCAGAAGCTATGGCTACTTTTGACGGTGATACACCACAGAATGAGAGAGCAAACATAAGAAAACAGGCAAGGATAGTGCTCACTAACCCGGATATGCTCCATTTGGGCATTTTGCCTAACCACCAATCGTGGTCTAGATTGTTTCGCAATCTCAAATATGTAGTAATAGATGAGACCCATATTTATCGAGGTGTTTTCGGCTCTCACGTAGCCAATGTCCTGCGAAGATTGCGGCGGCTTTGTGCTTCTTATGGCTCTAGCCCCCAGTTTATTTGCTGCTCGGCCACTATCGCCAATCCCGAAGAGCATGCTCAAAATATCGTCGGCTTGCCTTTCGAGTCCATTGTTGAAGACGGTTCACCACATGGCGAAAAATACTTTGTTTTCTGGAATCCACCTGTTATCGGTGAGGCCAAGGATGTTCGACACAGTTCCAACAGTGAGGCAGCTTTTCTTCTTGGAGAGCTTGTTCAGAAAGGTATCCGTGGTCTGGTATTTGCCCGCACTCGTAAGCTTACCGAACTCATTTATATTTATACCCGGGAGCAATTATCTCCCTCCCTGGCGGATAAAATCAGCCCTTACCGGGCGGGGTACCTTCCCGAAGACAGACGCCGAATTGAGCATCAATTCTTCGACGGCGAGCTTCTCGGGCTGGTCGCCACAACAGCCCTGGAGTTGGGAATAAATATCGGCGACCTGGAGGCGACAGTGCTTACCGGCTATCCCGGAAGCATTGCCAGTGCCTGGCAACAGGCAGGACGTAGCGGACGAAGTACCCATAGCTCTTTGAGCTTTCTTATCGCCCAGGAAAATCCGCTCGACCAATACCTGATGCGTAATCCAGATTTCTTTTTCAGCAAGAACTTTGACAACGCCATAATCAATCCTGGCAATCCTTATATCCTGAAGCCGCACCTCCTCTGCGCTGCCTGGGAGAAACCTCTGAATAATGAAGACGAGGAATTCTTTGGGTCCAACATCGGCACCATGCTAACTGAGCTGGAGCAAGAAAACAGGTTAAGAAAACGCCATGGGAGATGGCACCTCGCTCCTTCTATCTCCTATCCCGCTCAGGATATAAATATAAGGGCAACATCAGGGCAAAATTATGCTGTCATCGATGGTCGGGAGGGTTGCTTGTTAGAGACAGTAGAAGCCAGCGTCGCCTTTTTTCAAATACACCCCGGCGCTATCTATCTCCACCAGGGTGAATCTTATCTTATCAGGGAACTTGATTTAGCCCGGCACATTGCCTGGGCAGAACCAAGGTCCGTAGATTACTATACCCAGACTATGGAAATAACCGACATCAAAGTCACAAGCCTGACCAAGAAAAAGGATTGCCACAGGGTGAAGGTTTACTTCGGAGATGTTGACGTCACCACCACGGTAGTCGGCTTTAAAAAGAAGAGGCAGTTCACGGAAGAGGTCATCGGGGAGGAGCCTCTTGATTTGCCACCACAAAACTTTCCCACCAAGGCCCTGTGGTTTGATTTGCCTCAGAAGGCGCTTGATAGGATAGCCGATGCTGGGCTTGACCTCCACGGCGGTTTACATGCCTGTGAACACGCTGCCATTGGCATACTTCCCCTATTTGCCCTTTGCGACCGCAACGACATCGGCGGCGTTTCCACTGCTTCTCATCCTGACACCGGCAAGGCACAGATTTTTATTTACGATGCTCACCCCGGAGGCATTGGCATCGCCGAGAAGGGATTCGAGATGATAACCGAGCTCTGGCAGGCCACTTTGAAAGTTGTCGAAGCATGTCCCTGCGCTGACGGCTGCCCCTCCTGCGTGCAATCGCCCAAGTGCGGCAACAATAACCAGCCCCTGGATAAGGAAGCTGCGATAGTATTGCTTGAAGAACTCGTGGCTTGAGGGGGAAATGACCAGGATGGCGGGGCGATTATTCTTAATAGCTAATTGCAATATTATTGCATTTAGTTTCTCGCTCCAGTATAATAGCGCTTGTGGTTCGAGATTCAATTCGAATTTTGCAAGGCCAGGGATATAAGGCAACCAAGCCCCGGAAGCTGGTGCTCGAGGTGTTGGAAGAAACCGAAAAACCTCTTTCCCCTTACGATATAAAGGGGATTTTGCGCGCCAGAGGCAAATATCTAAACCACGTTACCATCTATCGCATACTCGATTTGCTTTGCAGCCTCAATCTAGCCCACAAAATGCTATCCAGCGGCGGCTTTGTAAAGTGTAGCTTAGATGCCATAGAAGGCTGCCATCGCTTCATGGTCTGCCAGCACTGCGGAGCCATTCGAGAATTTGCTGACAAAGAATTGTGTCAAGAGGAAAACGACTTCGCCCAGGATTTTGGCTTTCATACTGAATATCATCTTTCTGAATTCTCCGGACTCTGCTCCCAGTGTTATAGAAAATAGCTCCATTCGCAAAATAAGAAATGGGCAAGCGCATAGCAAAAGAACTCAAAGAGCATATCCCTTTCACAGCCCTTGGCGCTCTTACGGGAATTATCATCACGGTTATAATAGTTTTAGGCAACGTTCCTTCCCATGTCTCTAATACTATTTTTTACACCTTACATCCACTTCATGTGTTACTGAGCGCACTTGTAACCACGGCTATGTATATGAGATACAAGAAAGGCAAAATCTGGGTGGCAATTTTGATTGGTTGGACAGGGTCCATCGGCATAGCCACGATAAGCGATGCCATGATTCCTTATCTAGGAGGAAGCTTACTTCATGCCCAAATGGAGTTTCATGTGCCCTTTATCGAGGAATGGTGGATAAATCTCTTGGCACTGGCTGGCATTGCTATCGGCTATTGGAAGCAAACAACCAAAATCCCACACTTTGGACACGTGTTGTTAAGTACCTGGGCATCCTTATTCTACATCATGGCATTCGGAAAGGCTGAGTGGATTCCTCTGCTCCCTTTTATTTTCTTGTTTTTATTCCTTGCGGTCTGGCTTCCTTGCTGCCTGAGCGACATAATTTATCCCCTTTTATTCGTGAGAAAGGAGCCGGAGCTACTTTTGCCGGAAAGACGAAAAACCGCCAGCTAAAAAGTCGTCTACACTTGTGCTATTATATACGGGCACCCTTGATTACGGAGGCAGCTTGTTCGATTTGTTAAAAAAGCCTGAACCAGGAGTAAAAAGAGGCAAAGAAACCTGGTTTGGCAAGATAGCTAATATTTTTAACCGGGACGCTTTCGGGGATGAGGTCTGGGAGGAATTGGAAGAGTTGCTTGTCTCGGCTGATGTTGGTGTAGAGACTACGAGCAAACTCCTGAGTGAAGTCAAACAGCGGGTGAAAACAGACAGGCTTTCAGAGATTTCTCAAATACGGGAAGCTTTGAAAGAGGAGATGATAAGCTTATTAAGCATCCCCCGGAGAGCAAATCCGATTCCTGAGCAAAGTGGAGAATCCCCTTATATCATTCTTGTGGTCGGCGTGAATGGCTCGGGCAAGACGACGAGCATTGCCAAGCTGGCCTATGGTTTCACTTCGCAGGGAAAGCGAGTTATCCTGGCAGCAGCAGATACCTTCAGGGCAGCAGCTATTGAGCAGCTCAACCACTGGGGAGGGAAAGTAGATGCCGAAGTCATCGCCCATCAACCAGGTGGCGACCCCGGAGCGGTTGCCTATGATGCCGTTCAGGCCGGCTATAGCCGCCATGCTCAAGCGGTGATTATCGATACTGCTGGTCGCCTTCATACCAAGTTTAATCTCCTGGAAGAACTCAAGAAGATAAAGAGAGTGGTAGCTAAGCACGATGCTTCAGCCCCTCATCAAGTTTTGCTGGTAATGGACGCTACCACAGGGCAAAATGGACTGGCTCAGGCTAAACATTTCACCGAAGCTGTGGACGTCACCGGTATTTTCCTGGCCAAGCTGGATGGCACAGCCAGAGGCGGCATAATATTTGCCATCTGCGACCAGTTAAACATACCCATTTCTTATATTGGTACCGGTGAAAAATTACAGGACATGGCTCCCTTTGACGCTGAGGTCTTTGTTAATGCTATTTTCTCTTAAACTGAAAGGAAAAGATAAATGCTCACTATCAGCATAGACCCCGTTGCTTTCACCATTGGCTCCCTAACGGTACGGTGGTATGGGATTATGATTGGTGTAGCGGCTATATTAATGTTAGCCATCATCTCCAGGGAAGCAAAAAAACTAGGCGTCACGCGTGATATCTACAGCCTTTTCCTTTGGGGTATTATTGGCGGCTATATCGGAGGCCGGCTAGCATATGTAATCTATGACTGGGAGCATTTCGTAGTGAACCCCCGAGAGATTATCGGCTTTGCTGGCCTTGCTCAAAACGGGATGATTATCGGCATCATTGTAGCAGCGTTGATCTATATGAGGGTAACGAGAATGCGCTTCTCCACCCTACTTAGTATCGGCGATGCCGCTGCTGTTGGGATGCCCTTAGCTTTAGCCATAGGCAGGATTGCTTGTACCATAAACGGCTGCTGCTCTGGCAAGCTCAGTCCTTTTCAGTATTTCCCGGGGGCTGTGATTTATGCTCCCCGTCCACCCGGCGCTCCTCTTCAAGATTGGTATCACCTCACCACCCAATATTTAGGGGTGCCGATTTACCCCACTCAGATTTATCATATAATATGGGGTCTGATAGTTTTTGCTGTAGTGTGGCGATTTCGGGGAAAATTTAAACCCGAAGGCTGTCTTGCGTTCTTTTGTTTTTGCCTTTTTGCCGCCGGTGATTTTGGCGTGAGGTTTTTCCGTATTGGCGAACCATTGCTCGGGGTTCTTCATCAAGCCCAAGTTCTTGACTTAGCAATATTAGCGGTATTTTTGCCCTGGCTTATTATCAGAATGCGCCGATTCAAAAAACAGGCTTTGGTGACCGAGCTTGCTAACGGGGCTGAGCTGGAGCAAAGTCACGAAGATTAAGGCTCAGCACCTCCTCTCCATTCCAGCGACTTTTTTCCAGGTTATACACAATATCTATGTAAGATGGAATTTCTTCCCTTGTTCTCTGCGACTCAAAATCTACAGCTTGCCAGGTTATGTTTCCTTGTTTGAGTTTTAGTCTCAGCCATTCGCCCTGATTGCCGAAGTTACGACACTCGATTACCTCGACCTGCCGAGTAAGAAAGGTCGGCTGTGGATTGCCTCGACCAAAAGGGCTCAATTTTTGCATAAGGTTAAAGGTCTCTCCACTAAAAGTAGATAAGGGAAGCTCGGCATCGATCACTATTTCCGGGCGAAGGTCAAGATGACCTAATCGGTCCGTAGCTAGTCTAGTAATCTGTTCCTCTAGCTGAGCTAAATTTTGGCGCGTTACGGTGAAGCCAGCGGCTAAGGGATGGCCACCAAAAGCGGTAAGCAGGTTATGGCATTCTTCTAAAGCAGCTGCGACATCGAATTCAGCTATGCTACGACAGCTACCCTGACATAGCTCAGGGCCTAAACTGATGATAATAACGGGCTTGTAAAATTCATCTGCTAACTTGCCAGCAACAAGCCCGATAACACCAATGGAGTAGCTTTCGTCGCCCTCTATAAGCACCGGCAGGTGTAGTTTGGCGGCTAGTTTCTCCCTCGCTCGGCTTAATACTTCCTTGGTTAATTTTTGCCGCTCGGCATTCCTTTCCTCTAGCTCCAGGGCTTGTAGGCGAGCTTCCTCTGGTGACTGAGTGGTGAGCAACTGGTAGCTGGTGGAGGCATTGCCCATCCTGCCAGCAGCGTTGAGGCGAGGTCCTAGTACCCAGGAGATATCTTCAGCATCAAGTTCACCTGACTTCAGCCCGGCCAATTTAACCATTTCTTGAATTCCCACACGGGAGCTATTACTAAGCTCTCTCAGCCCTTCCTTCACCAGGTAACGATTCTCACCAACGAGGGTAACTAAATCGGTAACAGTGGCCAAAACTACTAAGTCCAGAAATTTGGCTAGCCATTTCTCCCTGCCATCTTTGTGAAATAGCGCTTGCAGAAACTTGAAGGCAACGCCAGCACCGGCCAAATCTGGATAGGGATACATCGAATCCTTTCGCTTCGGGTCAATTACAGCTACGGCTTGAGGCAGGTTCCCTAATGGAATGTGATGGTCGGTGATAATCACATCTATTCCCATTTCTCGAGCCTGTTTTACCTCTGTAAGGTCAGTTACGCCACAATCAACAGTGATGACCAAATTAGCCCCCTGGGACTGAAGCTTCTCCAGAGCTGAAATCTTTAATCCGTGGCCTTCATTGAAGCGGTCAGGAATATAGGGAAGAACTTCAGCACCAAGCCATGATAGTCCCTCGACAAGAATAACTGTGGCTGTAACACCGTCAACATCAAAGTCACCATAGACGGCAATCTTTTCCTGGGCAAGCACGGCCTCATAGACCCTGCTTACAGCCTGTGATATATCAGGAAGGAGGAAGGGATTACCCTCCACCCTACGGTCAGTAGACAAAAAAGGGTCGATTTCTTCTGGCTTAACACCACGATTGTAGAGAAGTTGAGCAATTAGAGGGGAAAGGTCAGAAGCATTTAAGTATTCGTCAGGCACTGGAGGCAGGATTTTCCATCGAGTCCGTTGATTCAATTTCGCACCTCAGTTTAATGCCCTTGGCTAGAATCGCTAACTATATCACAGAAAAGGCTTTAACAAAATGTCTTTGCAAGTCCCGATTTATCGGGACGAAGCAATCTCACATCCTTTTTAGAGATTGCCACGTCGCCCCGATTCATCGGGGCTCCTCGCAATGACAGGTGGGGCTTCCTAATCGGCAAAACCACGGATTAAGAGTAATTTGACCACTCAGCCAGGCAATAAATATAATCCATCTAAATGAAGGTGGCTTTCTACACATTAGGTTGTAAGCTCAATCAGGCCGAGACGGAATCTCTGGCTAATCGTTTTAGCAAAGCCGGATTTCAACTTGTATCCCCCGGTGACAGGGCAGATATTTATATTGCCAATACCTGCACAGTCACCCATATTGCCGACCGCAAGTCACGCCACTGGCTCAGGCTGGCAAGGCGAAGAAATCCCCAGGCCCTAATTATCGCCACTGGCTGCTATGCCCAAAGAAATCGTCAAGAGCTAGCTCAGCTTGCTGACTTCGTAGTTGATAACAAAGAGAAAGAGCACCTGCTTACCCTTACCCAAACCCTTTCCCTTGAAGGGAGAGGACTGGGTGAGGGTGAAACAAAGCAATCTCAGATGCTCGCTGCCACCGTTAGGACTCGTAGCCTGATAAAGATTCAAGACGGCTGTCATAGCCCCTGCACATATTGCATTGTGCCCAAAGTAAGACCCCACGAATATTCCTTGCCCGCTTCCCAGATAATTGACGAAGTTAAGCAAAAGGTGGCCCTCGGTTACAAAGAAGTTGTTCTCACCGGGACAAAAGTTGGCAGCTATAAAGACGACGGCGCTGACCTTGGGGATTTGGTTCAGCGTATTCTCACCAGCCCCGGCATCGAGAGATTACGTCTCTCGTCTTTACAGCCTTCGGAAATATCCTCTGAATTTCTTGCCTTGTGGCAGGATGAAAAGCTTTGTCGGCATTTCCACTTAGCGCTACAAAGTGGAAGCGAGACCGTGCTGCGAAGGATGAAGAGGAGCTACTCTCTGGACCAATATCAGAGAACAGTAAATTTGATTAAAGAGATGATACCAGAGGTAGCCATCACCACAGATATCATGGTTGGTTTCCCCGGGGAAAGCGATGAAGAGTTTGAACAGAGCTACTCTTTTTGCCAACAAGCTGGTTTCGCCAACATCCACGTCTTCCCCTTCTCACCCCGCCCTGAGACAGCGGCAGCCGGGATGCCCGAGCAGATAAAAGACAAAGTTAAAGCAGAGCGCAACCAGCGGATGCTAGGGCTATCTCAAAGCTCCCGGCGCAGCTTTTGTGAGCAGTTTTTGGGGCAAACTATGCCGGTCCTGTGGGAGAAGGAAACCAGTCCCGGAAGCGGCATATACTCAGGGCTGACCGGCAACTATATCAGGGTATTTACTCGCAGCGAAAAGTCCCTGAACAACGAGATAGCACCTGTTAAACTGGTAGAATTTCATAACCAGGGAATATGGGGAGAGGTGATTGATGAAAATCCAGGTTAAGGTAAAGCCCAGTTCCAAGACCGAAGAGCTTAGCCAGGAAGGGGATAGCTTCATAATCAAGGTTAAAGAGCCGCCGAAGGAAGGCAAGGCCAACCAGGCAGCCATCAGATTACTGGCAGAGCATTTCGGCGTTCCCCAAAGCCAGGTCAGGATTCTCAGCGGCTTCAGGAGCAGAATCAAAGTTATTGAGGTTGTGGGAGAGTAGCGTTATGACGTCGCACACGATAGTTTATCTGGATCAGAATTATCTAAGCAATATGGCAAAGGCTCGTCTTGGTTTTCCAATGAACAAGGCCGACAGTGAATTTTGGCAATCATTATTTGGTAGCCTGAAAGCAGCGGTTTTGGCTGATAAGATAGCTTGTCCTGAGTCACAGTTCCAGCGGAAAGAAGCCTGTCTTGATAGAAGAATCGAAGAGGCTGTAGTAAGGATTATTGATGAACTTTCTTGGGGATTGGAGTTTAATCCATGGGAAGTCATACTGCGATTACAGATTGAGGATGCGGCATTCAGATTCTTGGGAAAGACTCCACCCCCAATAGAAACTTGGTCAATACCGTTCAAATCTGACCCGCACGCTCCTGTTGAGAGCAGAATGGAAGACATATTTGGAACTAAGGGGCGCATAGCCGTTTCCTTTTCGCCGCCAGATGAGATTATTGAAGAAGGCCGTCAATCGAAGCTAGAATTTATGGATGAGGCCCAAGAGATACTTAATAGATATAGTAACAACCCTCCTAGTTGGTCAAAGTTATTACTACAAAACAAGAAGGGTGTTCTAGATGGCTTTATGGGAAAACTAGCCCGAGAATCTATTACTCAACAATTACAAAAAGATTCGCCATTGGACAAGCTAAGTGCACTGGATAGATATAATGACCTAGTGGATTTGTTTAATAGGCTACAGGAGATAGGCATAAACACGGATAAATCCGAAATAATGAATTTCATGGAATCGGAGGAACTCTACAATATCCCATTTGTTGACATCAACGGTTCTATTTGGGCAGCAATAGCTCAGTACGGCTGCCAAGGGAGAAAAAGAGGGAAAGGCGACTTTTATGATGCCCCAATATTGGCTATTGCTCTGCCTTACTGTGACGTTATTGCTACAGATGGCTTCATGAAAGAAATCGTAGTTAAGAAGTTTCATTTCGACGAGACGTACAAATGTAACGTTTTTTCGGCCAGTAAAACGGACCGACAAGCCTTTCAAAAGCTGATCAAGGAGCTAAAGTAAAAAGCTTATAATTTGCTTGCGTAGAAGTCTTAACCAGCAATAGTGTCCCGCACTTGCGCAAGGTGGCTAAATGGGAATTGGTGAGAGGCGGCACAGAGTATGAAGCTCTTCGAAGCAATGGTGAGTGTTTCAAGAAAGCTTGCGTTCCTGAAGCACAAAGCCCAGCTTGCAGCTGCGGTTCGCCACTTCCTCTAAACTAGCTCGGTCAGGGCTGCCTCGGGTCTCGGGCTTGGTGGCGTTAAGGCCGGCGGCAACGCTGGCCATGATAAGCGATTGCGCCAGGCTACTTCCCATAACATGGTAGGCAGCAAAGACCCCGGCGAAGACATCTCCGCAACCTACTGTGTTGATTACATTTAGACCTAGCTCCTTGAGAGGCAAGGCAGAGATTTCGACTATCAGGCCACTAGCCATTTCAAGCATGGCTGCCCCCTGAGCGCCAAGTTTGAGCACCGTGTGATTGCCGAATCCTAGCTCTTTCAGCTTCTGTAAGCTCATATCTAACTCTTCTGTTCCCAGTAAAGCATTCGCCTCCGTCTCATTTAAGAAGAGGACTTCTGCCTGTCTGGCAAGAGACTGCAATGCTTCCCAGTTCGGGCTTATCAAAATCCCCGGGTCCCACAGCACGGGGACAGCACGCCGCTTTGCCAGGTTTATTAGCTCTTCTGCTACCTCTAAAGGCGGGTCGGTGAGGACGATGCCCTTACATTCCTGCAGCTGCTGCTTAACCTGCACCTTGTTCAGGTGTTCTAGACCAAGCCTGGCATTCGCCCCCAGATGGCTGGCAATAACATTCTGTCCAGTTTGGTCAACCAGGATATAAGCCTGCCCCGATTCCTCTCCCACAATGTGGTCGATTCCCTCGGTGATGACTCCTTCATCCTCGAGGGCGGCAATTTGCTGGCGAGCAATGTCATCCTTCCCCAGAGCGCCTATCAGGGCAACTTTTCTAGCCCCCAAAATCCGTGCTGCAGCCACAGCAACGTTGCCCCCTGTCCCTCCGGACACTCGAGTGATGTGTTTTATGGTAATTTCTTCACCGGGCACTGGCAGCCGCTCTACGAAGCAGCTAATATCCCAGTTTATGGCGCCGCATACTACCAAGCTGGCCATCTCACTCCTCCAGTATACGCGATAGAAATAACTTTAGAAAGCGAGGCCCGTCCACGGCAGAGGCTACATGTATTAACTGAGCGCTGCCAGAGGATACGATACGAGTAACTCCTCTATCCCAGTCATTTCCTTTAACTACTTCTACCCTTGCCAATATAAAATCGAACAGAGAGGCATCCAGCAACACTGCCAAAGCTAGAGGGTCATGCATTCTACAGCATCCGTGGTATTTTACCTCGTATTCTATCAGTTGGGCTACCAGATGTGCAGCCGGTGTATGCTTGGTCTTAATTTGCTCCAGATGCTGACTATTCAGGCAAGCCGCAGGGTCCATGGTTACATCCAGCCCCACAGCAAAGATGTCCACCCCAGAGTTGAATACTATATGAGCAGCCTCGGGGTCCTGCCAGATATTGAACTCGGCAAAGGGAGTTTGATTCCCTTTGCCATAGGGCGTAAGACCATAAGCGCCTCCCATGAGAACCAGCCCGGCTAAAAGTTCAGGCAGTTCAGGATGAAGCTCAAAGGCATAAGCCACATTGGTTAGGGGTCCCGTGGCTACCAGAGTAACTTCACCAGGAGCATCCAAAACTAACCGGGCAAGGAAATCCCAGGCTTTAGCCGGGCACAGTGGAGTCAGGGGCGACGGCAAGCCGCAGTTGCCCAGCCCATCTGGGCCATGGTAGCTTAACGCATCTTCTAAAGGGTGATTCAAAGGGTTTGCTGCCCCCATCGCTACCGGGATACTGCCTGCGTCCAGACATTGCAATACCCGGCGAGTGTTGGCGCTGGTCATTTCCACAGAAGCATTGCCTGCCACCGTGGTGATGCCCAGAACTTGGACTTCAGGCGATTTTAACGCCAGAATTAAAGCCTGGGCATCATCGATGCCGGGGTCCATATCCCAAACGACTTTGTGCATCGAATCCTACGGCATACACTACCATAAATTTCGGAGGAGCATAAGTAGTTACCCTGAAAAACTTCATCAATCGCAAAAATAACTACGAGATTCTTCGCCTTCGGCTCAGAATAACAGGAAGCGAAGGGTTCGCAATGACAGGTAAAACAGCTTCTTAGCTCCGTATATTTGACTTTAGCTCCAGAATTTAAGATTTCAGGGATTTGTGGTATGGAATCAGACCCCCAGCTTCCACCATGTCTATAAACCATGATGGAATTATCAGGCGAAACTCAAACTCCTTGCCCGTATTGAGGTTCTTGATAGTCCCCCGTCTCAGGTTAATCACTATCTCATGCCCGGTCTCAAATTCAGCGGAAATTCCCGGCAAATCCATGGCCGGGCATCCAAGGTTCCAGAAGTTCCTGAAGAATATCCTGTGGATTGAGTCGGCAACTACGGCCTGGACACCCTTA
Organism: Dehalococcoidia bacterium; assembly: GCA_030615965.1. GTDB lineage: Bacteria > Chloroflexota > Dehalococcoidia > GIF9 > AB-539-J10 > RBG-13-51-36. Next base: position 21,389 of record JAUWYE010000006.1, read on the forward strand.
AACTTCAAAGTTTCCGCAGCCTGCTGCCTGCTTGAACCAATGCCAAAGTTCTCTTCGGCAACTATAATGTCCCCCTTCTCAACCTTGGTGAGGAAATCCCTGGGGACATTCTCACGATGCCCAACATCGCTTAGCCCGCTTCTTGCGATGAACTCTTGATATTGGCTCTTGCTCGTCTCGTCGCCACCCATGATGAACCTTCCGGCAAAGAGTTCATCAGTGTCAACATCCTTACCAAACTTCCAGACCCGGCCTTTGAGTTCCATCTATGCCTCCCGGAAAAACTCCCGTGGGTCACTTATTTTGCCTTTCAACGCCGAGGCTGCCACAGTCGCTGGTGATGCCAGATATATTTTGGCAGTCGCATCTCCTACCCGGCCCTGAAAGTTACGATTTGCCGTACTTATGCAAACCTCGCCCGGTCCCAGTATGCCCATATGCGCTTCCATACACGGACCACAAGTGGGTGGACCTACCACAGCCCCAGCCTCCACAAATGTCGCTATTAACCCCTCTGCCAGAGCGGCTTTAAAGACCTCCTGTGAGGCTGGTATGACGATAACCTTGGTAAACTTATCTGCCTTCCGACCTTTGAGTATTCTGGCAGCAATCCTGAGGTCTTCCAGGCGTCCATTGGTGCACGAGCCTATGAACGCTTGGTCAATTCTGGTTCCCTCAACCTCAGTAACTCCCACAGCATTGGACGGCTTTGGGGGCACGGCAACCATGGGCTCCTTAATATCATCAGCGTGAAACTCAAGTGTTTCCGCATACTCCGCATCCTGGTCGCTCTGAATAAGCTCGAAAGAGTGGTTAGTTCTTGCCCTGAGAAAATCCCGCACCTTCTGGTCAGGCTCGATGATACCATTAGTGGCACCTGACTCTATTGCCATATTGGTTAATACCATGCGGCTCTCGAAGCTCATTTGGCTTATGGTCGAGCCTGTATATTGAAGAGACTTAAACAGGGCACCGCTTACCCCTAACCTCTTTAGTATGAAAAGCATCAAATCTTTCGACATTATTGGAGGCAGCAGCTTACCCTCAACATTTATCCTGATGGTCCCCGGGACCCGCTCCCATAACCTCCCTGTTTTGAAGACTACGGCCATCTCATCAACACCGATCCCGGTAGCAAAAGCCCCAACTACACCCGATGTCGTGGTATGACTGTCCACACCAACAAGAGTAGTTCCTGGCAGCACATGCCCCTTCTCTACAAGCACCTGGTGGGCTATGCCCCCCTTCCCAACTTCATAGTAGTTTTCTATACCTTGCTCGAGGACAAATTTCTTTATATTAAGACACTTTTTGGCAGTATCGATGTCCTTGTTGGGCACATAGTGGTCCAGCACCACTACGATTCTCGCAGAATCCCAGACCTTTTCCACGCCTAGTTCCCTGAACTTGGCAATCGTATGTGCACCTAACGCATCGTGTATCATGGCCCGGTCCACAGAGACCTCGACAAGCTCATCCGGCCTCACAACTTTCTTCCCAGCTTTCTTAGCTAGTATCTTCTCCACAAGAGTCATACTCATCTCCCGTTTTGCTGATGCTTATCTTATCTGATTCACCCAGGTTGCCGCAAATGCTATCAGAGGACACTTCCGTCTAGAGCGCTTAAGCTGGCTAGCAAATAGCACCGGCTACTGAGCAAAACATCGGATTGCGCAGCAGTCAGAGTATTTAGTAATGTCATTCTTCGCCCCGACAAGTCGGGGCGAAGAATCTCCGAGACCCTTCCTATTCACTTCGTTCAGAGTCAGGGTGACAAAGGGAAGCTCCATTCCGAATGGCAGGGCATCTGGCGGAGATGGACTCCTCTAGTTAGCACTATTTTTAGGTCTCAATGACGTACAGGTATCTTACGCCGCTATCAATAACGCAATAAGTATGCCGCCCCTCTTCCGCCTGATGGAGTACGGGCTTAACCAGGTCATCAGCGATTCTCACCAAATCCCCTAGGGGTAACATATCGCTAATGAGGTATCCTGAGTCCTTGAGCCTCGGCTGCTGCCGTGAGCCGTTCATCGGCACAGGAAAAAACGATAGACGATTGCAGCTTATCCCTTAAGGCCAAAGCAGAGGCAAGATGTATCGCATCAAAGCCTCGTAAGTCGTGTCTTTCAGTCAAGTCTCCAGCCAGAGTTACTATGGCATCAGATACATCTATGGCCAAGTATGCTGCCCAATCCTGGCGAAAATGACCTAAGACATGGTCGTATTCTTCTTCGCTGAGTCCGCCTTCCCGATGCTTCCTGGCGAATGCCGCCCGGGCCTCAACGTGAGCAATGGTCGATGTGGCCACCGCTGTTGCCTTAGAGACCTGACTTCGGACTGCTTGTGAGCCTTCTTCCTCCACATAGAGCTTGACCAAGGAGCTCGTGTCCAGGTAAAGGATCACCGTCTGCCCTCAAGGACAATGTCAGAGAGCGGTTTACCGCGCAATGGCACAGGCTGAGGTGAACCAGTCGGCTTCCCGCCTTCCCACAGGGCAAATCCTTCTCTCACCAAGGTCAACAGCTTCTCCACTACTTCCGTTTCCTCAGTAGGCACAATGACTGCTATGGCTCGCCCGCGGTCAGTGACAGTAACCTGCTCGCCTTTCTTGACCTGTCCAATATAGTAACTCAGCTTGTTCTTTAGTTCTCTTATCCCTATCCTGTACACCTTTCCCTCCCGACTTAGTAGCCACAATTTATACCAGAGTGGCCACTTTTGTCAAGCCACTGTCCTCGTTCAGTACCTTAGTGACGCTTCTTTTTTGTCATTGCGAGGTTGATGGAGTCAGCCGAAGCAGTCTGCAGCACAACAAGAGGATGGTAAAAGGCAGAAGACAAGAAATCCTAAATCCCAAGCACGAAATCCCAAACAATATAGAAATTCAAAAATCAAAGGTCAGAAATCAAAACGCAAAATTTTTAGCGACCGGGCCTGATAAATCAGGCAACTACAAAATCTGGGGGAAGCAGGCATCTTTGCATCAAGAGGCGCCGACATGATATTTTTGAGCTAGTGGCTATTGAAGAAGTCATTGAGCTCTTAGAACAGGAATATGGCCCTCGCAAGTGGCAGCCAGACAGGGACCCTATTGATGTGCTCATAGGAACCATACTGTCCCAAAATACCTCAGATGCAAATTCGGGAAGAGCTTTTGCCTCTCTTAAAGCTAGCTTCGATAGTTGGAAAGCTGTAGCTTCGACTCCAGCAGAGCATATCGCCCGGGTCATTCAGTCCGGGGGGTTATCCCAAATCAAGGCCGCTAGAATCAAGCAGGTACTTGAGCAAATTGAAAGGGAACAGGGTCGTATCAGCCTTGATTCCCTCAAATCGAAGTCTATGGCTGAAGCTGAAGACTACTTAATGCGTCTGCCGGGAGTAGGACATAAGACAGCTAGCTGTGTGCTACTTTTTTCCCTGGGGAAGCCATCCCTGCCCGTGGATACCCACGTTTTTCGGGTAGCCAAACGATTGGGACTAATTGATTCCAGAGTGTCCATAGAAAAGGCACATAGCTTGCTTCAGGAGCAAACTCCGCCCTCAAAGGTATATCAATTCCATATCCATATGATAGAGCATGGCAGGCGGATATGCCACGCTCGGCAGCCTCGATGCAATAGGTGCATTTTGAGAGGCGCTTGCCCCAGCTCGCTTTACTAATTTATAGTCCTCCGCATAATTTCGTATAAAACCCTCTCCCTCGAAGGGAGAGGGTCTGGGTGAGGGTGAATTTCCCCCTCCCTCTAACTCTCTCCCACCAGGGGAGAGAGAATTATAATGATTTATGCAGTTAACTATAGCTTAGTTGGCAAGTGGTATAATAGATGATATGGCACAAATACTAAAGAGCAAAAATCTGGCTACTAAGTTTCAGATAATGGTGGAAATAGCAGCACATCAGCCTACCATACAGCAGAAAGACATCGCCCCAAGATTGGGCATCACTTCGCAGGCGGTTTCCGAGTACGTGAAGGAATTGATAAAGGATGGCTGGCTGAGCTCCGAGGGTCGCTCCCGATATAAGGTAACCAGGGAGGGCGTAGATTGGATTTTGCAAATGTCACGGCAGTTACATAGTTACGCCTGGTTTGTGAGCAAAGCCGTGGCTGATATATCAACTACCACTGCCATAGCTGATAGCGACTTATCCGTTGGTCAACCAGCATCGCTATATATGAAGGACGGCTTGCTCTTCGCCTCCGATGTCAGTAGTGATACAGGGGCTAAAGGAATAGCCGTAACTGAGGCTAAAAAAGGACAGGATGTCGGTATTCGCAACGTTGAAGGAGTAATAAAACTCGAGTCAGCTAAAGTAATGATAGGCAAAGTACCCAATGTACAGGATGGAGGTTCCAGGAACACTGACCTTGCCCGATTGGAAAGGGAAGTAAAAGAAGCGAGGCTGGTGGGAGCAATGGGCACGGAAGCCCTGGTAGCATTGACGCAGATAGGTGTAAAGCCTGATTACGTTCATGGCATCCGAGAAGCAGCCATAGAGGCATCTTACTGTGGCCTGTCCTTCCTGGTTGTCTGTAGTGAGGACAAGGTTTCAATTTTGGTACAGAGATTGGAAGAGGAGAACCTGGGCTACCAGATTATTGACTTACGTCAAAATTTCCCCAGGGCGTCCACTAGTTAGACGCCTGTCATTGTGAGGCATCCCCCATTCCTGTCATTGCGAGGCTGACGAAGTCAGCCGAAGCAATCTCGTGGAGAGCCATGAGATTGCCACGCTTCGCTCGCAATGACAAAAACGTAAAGGGGCTCGCAATGACTTTCGTGTGACGATTTCGGCAAATCACGATAATTACCAGCGGGTTAAGTATAATCGTGGTTGATTTACTCATTTCAATTTCACTATATAACTTCCTAATACGTGTGCTATAATACCTTGATGAATAGCTGAGCTAAGAGGTGCATAGTGCCAGAGCGTGTTATGGTTTTCATTGATGGAGCGAATTTGTACACTTGTATGAAAGATTATTTGGGTCTTCCTTATAACGTAAAGGTGGATGTTTTTGGTGCAAAACTAGCTGCTGGCAGGCAATTAGTCCGTATCTACTATTACAATTCACCTGCACCGCCATCAACAGACCAAGCCAGTAGCCAGAGATTTTGGGCCAAACTAGGATGGCTGAACAACGTTAGACCAAGAAAAGGACGAATTGTTCCAAAGACTGTAAATGCTGACTGTCCCAAATGTCATAACAAGTTCTCTATCCACACATACGGACAAAAGGGTGTTGACACTCGTATTGTGGTAGATGTTATTTCATTGGCTCAATCTAATGCTTATGACACTGGAATAATAGTATCGGGGGATAGTGATTTAGCCGAAGCTATTGAATGGGTTAGGGAGCACACCCAAAAGCGGATAGAAAATGCCTTTATAGCATGTAAGTCGTGGGCTGAGGAGATTAGGAAAGCTGCGGACATTAAGACTACACTAACGAAAACATTTCTTAATGGCTGTTGCCAGTGATTAGTGATTAATAAAGCAAATAAGAAGCACACCAATTTAGTGTGCTTCTTATTATCGTCTTTACCTTCCACTGATGAAACAGTAGAAGGACTTATAATGTGTACTGGACACGCATATCCAGTACACTAATATTATTACACTAGTGTAACAAATTTGTCAATACCCCTATTTTACTACTAAACATTGAAATAAACCACACCTTTACTTAACCTACCAGCGAAAAGCCTTGACATCCGTCTTGTGGCATTTTATAATAGGGCTTAATCAACTGTAATTGTATAAAATAAAATAAACTTGTGTAAAAGGAGGCAAAAGTGAGCCGTATGAAAAGGTCCTGTAAGCAAATCTTTGCCCGGGGGATAAACTGGTTCCTGGTGTTTTTGAGCATAGCTCTTGTCCTGACAGCCTGCAGCCCTACCGAGCAGACACCAGTAGATTATGTATTTGATGACCTGGGAAGGCTGGTCGCCATTAACGGAACACCCCAAAGAATTGTCTCCCTGGCTCCCTCTAACACCGAGATTCTGTTTGCCCTGGGTCTGGGGGAAAAGGTGGTGGGAGTGACAGATTGGTGCAATTATCCTCCGGAAGCTCTGGAGAAGGAAAAGGTGGGGGGATATGTCACACCGGATATAGAGAAGATAGTCGCTCTTAACCCTGACCTCATACTAGTTGCGTATGGCACTCCCATGGAGGTTATCAATACCATGGTAGGGCTAGGGCTTACAGTATTTGGTATAAAGACTACTGATTTAGATGATTTGCTTAATGATATTAGAAGAGTAGGGGAAATAACCGATAAGGAGGTGGAGGCCCAAGTACTTACATCGGAAATGGCAGTAGGGATTAAAGCAGTAACTGATCAGACCGAAGAATTGGAACAAAGGCCAAGGGTCTTTTATATCGTCGGGCATGAGCCGTCGTTGTGGACTGCTGGCCAAGGGACTTTCATCCACGAGCTAATTGAAAAGGGAGGAGGGGTGAACACCTGCCAAAATATCACAGGTTATTCAGAAATCTCAATTGAGTATGTTCTTGCCCGCGACCCTGAAATAATTATCACCGGCGAATGGTCGTATGACTGGGCGATAAATGCGAGTGAGCTTGCGAGTACCAACGCCAGTCAAACGGGTAGAATCTATACACTCGATGATGACTTGGCTCAACGCCCAGGTCCTAGACTGGTCGAGGGCTTAGAGTGGTTTGCCTATTTCATTCACCCCGAGATATTCGAGGAGCCTGAGGATTAGCTAAGTGAAGGTTTTTTCCTCCTGGAGCGGGGGTAAGGAATGTGCCCTCGCGACGTATAAGGCAATTTCCCAGGGGCACGAAGTCCTATATCTGCTTAACTTTACCTCCGAAGATGGCGAGAGGTCGAGGTCCCACGGGATTAAAGCCAGTGTTTTAGCTTTGCAAGCAGAAGCCATTGGCATCCCTCTCATCCAGGTAAAGACGTCGTGGGAAAATTACGAAGAGAACTTCAAGAAGGTTGTCAGGGAACTCCAGGACAAGGGTATCGAAGGAGGTGTGTTCGGCGACATGGACATAGAAGAGCATCGGGAATGGGTAGAGAGGGTATGTAGCGAGGTCGGGATAAAGGCATTTTTGCCCCTCTGGGGGATAAAGGCAGAAGAGCTAATTGAGGAATTCCTTAAATTGAAATTCAAAGCCATAGTGGTCGCCACCAGATTAGAGGAGAACTTCCTGGGAAAAGTTCTAGACAAAACTCTGGTAAGGCAAATCAGCAAACTTGGCTCCCATCCCTGTGGTGAAAATGGCGAATATCACACCTTCGTTACCGAGGGACCCATTTTCAGGAAAGCGCTCAAGGTTACCAGGGGTGAAAGAAAAGAAAGAGATAACGTATGGTTCTGGGAAATCTCAACCAAGGTCATTGCGAGGGGCGAAGCCCCGAAGCAATCTCAGAGAGGTAAAAGTAAGATTGCCACGCTTCGCTCGCAATGACAGGAGCGAAGGGCTGGAATGACAGCAAGATGAGAGGTGGCAAATTAAGGACTGCAGGAGGACTGAGATGAAAGAGAAAGGCTTAATTCAAGTTTATACCGGGGACGGCAAAGGAAAGTCCACTGCCGCTATCGGTCAGGCAGCTCGCGCTGCCGGGCACGATTTCAAGGTCGGCCTCGTCTCTTTTTTTAAAGACCCTGAGGCATTCGGGTACGGTGAACATAAATCCCTGGAAAAGCTGGGGATAAAGATTTTCCTTTTCGCTAAGAAACATCCTCACTTCTACAAGGAATTGAATCCTGACGATGTCCGCCAGGAATGCTCCCGGGGGCTGGAATTTATTAAGGAGCTTTTCCAGGACCAATCCTGGGATATGCTGGTCCTGGATGAGATAAATATTGCCGTGCGCGACGGCTTTCTGAAAGAAGAAGAGGTTCTCTCTCTTTTGGAGACAAAGCCAGAAAAGTTAGAGCTTGTCTTAACCGGTCGGGGCGCCACAGAAAAGATTATAGAAAAAGCAGATTTGGTCAGCGAAGTAAGGGAAGTAAAGCATCCTTATAGTCAAGGGATAAAAAGCCGGGAAGGCATTGAATACTAAACTAGACTTCGACGATGGCACGTACTGTATCTGAGGTGTTTAGTGAGCCCGTTATCCCCTATGCCATTCGCTGGCAAAGTAGAGTTTACTCTTTACTGGGGCTCGCTGGACTGCTTGTAGTGGTAGTCGTGTTTGCCACTACTTTGGGAAGCGTTCCTATACCCTTTACCAGTACCTTTCAAGTCCTTCTCTCTCAACTGCCCTTCGTTCATATTACCCCTTCTTCTCCCGAAGTTTTCGGGGCGCCGTTGAGCCTGGAAATTCTGGAAACGATAATTCTGAATATCAGGCTGCCACGCATCTTCCTAGCAGGTTTAGTAGGAGCAGCCCTGGCAGTAGCCGGAGCTACTTATCAAGGACTGTTTCGTAATCCTCTGGCTGACCCTTATCTTTTAGGTGTGGCCTCAGGAGCTGGACTGGGGGCTACCATTGCCATGCTTACTCCTTTCACATTAGCCTGGATGGCTTTTGGGGCCGTGCCATTATTTGCCTTCATTGGTGCCATAGGCGCCGTGGCTGTGGTCTATTTGCTTGCTCGTGTCGGCAAAACCCTGCCAGCCACCACGCTTATCCTGGCTGGAGTAGCTCTAAGTGCTTTTCTGGCCTCCATCACCTCCTATCTCATGACCATTTCCGGTGAAGAACTACATGGGATTGTATTTTGGCTGCTGGGTGGACTTTACCTAACTAAATGGTCTGAGGTGTGGAC
>JAUWYE010000012.1 GCA_030615965.1 Dehalococcoidia bacterium
CGGCAAGCCCCAACTGAAGTGAGTTGAGGATCGTGACAGAGTGTGGGGATATCTATGCCTGATTCCTTCGCCAGTTCTAAGATGGTCATCCCCGGATAGCCACTTACCTCACGACCGTCAAGAGTAATGGTTATCGGCTGCAAACCAATATCCTCCTTCATAACCCAGCAGGTGGGGGTAAGGCTTTCCAAAGGGGATTACTTATTTTTATCTAGACCCTCCGGCCAGTTGGCAGACACGTAGGCAAAAGACCGAGGGAAGTATCTTCCTTCACCTACTGTCCTTATGCCAGTCAAGAGGTCGGAACTGGCAGCGCTCTTGGCAATAAAGCCGTAAGCCCCTACCTGCTTAGCAACAAACATGTTCTCTTCTTCGTCATATTGGGTTAGAATCAAAACCTTTGTCTCTGGGCATTCCTCGGTTATTCGTTTCGTTGCTTCAAGTCCGCTCATCACCGGCATGACTATGTCCATCACCGCTACATTCGGCGTGAGACGTTGCGCTTTATCAATGGCATCTCGCCCGTCAACAGCTTCACCTATTACCTCCATGTCTTTTTGCAGATTCAGCAAGGCGCAAATTCCTTCCCTGACTACAGCATGGTCATCTACCACCAGCACCTTGATTTTTCTCAGTGTCTTATCCAGGAATTTCTCAGCCCAGGCCACTACTGAATCTGACTCGACTGGCTTGATTAAATATTGTTCGGCTTCAAGCTTCAAGCCCTCGTCCATACGCCACCCCTTAATCAGACGCTTTTCCGGTGGGGCATCAACCACAATGAGAGGCACTTCTCTGAAATTGGGGTTCTGTTTCAACCACTGATGCAGCCGAAAGGCATCTCCACGTGGCATTATTGTGCCCAAAATAACCAGGTCAGGTTTTTCGTGACGCGCTACCTCCTCTGCCTGTAATCTGTTGCCAGCGGTAAGCACCTGCCAACCTTTTGCCAGTAATTTAGCTTGCATATCCTCGATGAACTCCGACTCATCATCCACTAGCAGAATTTTAGTGTTCTTTTCCATCTTTCACCCCCTTGCTAACTCTAACTACACGTTTTTAGGAGTTTGTTTTAGCCTGCTACTATAAAGTATAATGCCCGGTCTACTGAAGGAATAGAGGTGTTTACCCCAGAAGGCAGGGAAATATCACCGCAATTTTCTGCAGTTAATCGCTCATTTATGTGGATAACGCTTCCCATTAGCGGGGTGTGGGAAATAAGTGGTGCCGTGAAGACTACGAGGCAATAATCTCAGATGATGATAATGCCCTTGCGCAGGGCATATTTGAACAGGTCAAGGCGGTTGTGGATATCCAGCTTTGCCATCAGGTTAGTCTTGTGTCTTTCTACAGTTTTGGGACTAATGACCAGCATTCGGGCTATCTCACGAATAGAGTGCCCTTCTACTAGCAACTTTAGTATTTCTCTCTCTCGGCCGGTCAGTTGTTCGAAGGTGCCCTTGCTTTTTCCTACTCTGGCTATCTGCCGATAGTCTTCGACTAAGAGTCTGGCTATGGATGGAGATAGGAAAGAGTCCCCATGGTACACAGACCGAATGGCTGAGGTAAGCTCTGAGGATGCCGCTACTTTACTGATAAAACCGCTGGCCCCAGCTTCAATAACGGGTAATACATATTCCCTGTCTTCGTATTGGGTCAGTACTATCACCTTTGTCTCCGGGAACTCCTTGCGTATTCGGCGAGTTGCTTCCAGTCCATCCATAAGAGGCATGACTATGTCCATGAGCACTATGTTAGGCGAGAGCTTGGTAACCATTTCCAGCGCGTCCCTGCCATTGGCGGCCACGCCTACTGCTTCTATATCCCCGGTAAGAGCAAGCAAAGCACAGATACCGTCACGCACGATGGCATGGTCGTCAGTTACCAGTACTCTTATTTTCGTCATATCTAATGTCTTGACCTATTGGAATCTTGGCCCAAACTGTAGCTCCTGCTCCAATCTTGGACTCAATACCGCTGGTGCCGCCAAGGAAGCCGATCCTCTCTCTCATACTGAATAATCCACGGCCTCGCCCACTTTCCTCCACATCGGTGATTTTGGAAACATCAAATCCTTGCCCGTCATCGCTAATACTTAGCGAGAACTCATCTGGTTGATATACCAGCACTATGGAAGCATTCTTTGCTTTAGAGTGCTCGGCAATGTTGCCAATGGTTCCCTGAACAACGCGGAAAAGAGCAGCTTCTACATCAGGAGGAAACCGCATCTCAGTCCCTTTAACCTCCACTGTTACGTTAATGTTTAAGGGCTGAAGCCTATTCTTGGCATGCTGGCGAACAGCAGCGACTAACCCCAGCGTATCCAATACAGCAGGGTGGAGATTGGAAATTACCCTACTTACTTCCTTATGTACCTGCACTGTCAGCGCTTGGACTTTCTTCAGTCCAGCAATGAATTGAGCATCTTGATTACCGGAGTTCGCGGACTTTTCAATCAGCACTTCTAGCTGAAGTGCTATCCCAGAGAGCGATTGACTGGTCTCATCGTGTAGCTCACGGGCAATCCTCCTCCGTTCCTCCTCCTCTGCTACAAGATTCTGTCGTGCAAGTTTGCGTAATCTTTCCCGTGCTTTTCTCAGCCGCTCGTGCAGTATTGCCTGCTCGATGGCTGTGCCAAGTTGATCCCCAATCGAGTGCAAGAGATACACGTCTTCTTTGGTGAAGCTATGTGGCACATGGCTAGCAACATTCATCACCCCTAGAACATTATCTTTCGCTCGGAGAGGGACGCTGATGAATGCCCTTAAACCCTCTAAGCTTACCAGGTCAATCCGAGCGGCATTTGGTTCTGAGGAAATATCCTCCAGTAGCACTGCCCTGCCGCTTTGAGCTACCTTTCCTGCGATTCCCTCGCCAAGTTTAAGACGCATCTCTTCAGCATATTTGTCAGATAGACCATGATAAACACAGTAGAACAGCGTCTGACTCAGCTCATCCAGGAGCATTATTCCTCCAACGGTTCCGTTCATGATGTTAAGCACATTATCCAAGCCAATCCTAAGAATATCATCCAACTCATGCAGACCGCTGATTGCCGCCGAGACTCGGCTCAAAGCCATAAGGTCATGATAATACTTCTCATTCTTGCTGCCCTGATCGGATAGATTTAAATCAGAACTAGCTGGATCGGCAGCTTTCTTAACTTCCTTACCTTTTTTCATTGTCAGTTACTTCACCAAAGTAGCCCTGGATTTTCCAGAGCCAGCAAGGAAACTCACAAGGTTTTCCACCACGAACAAAATGCTATCTCTCAACCGAATAAGCCTATACAAAATCATGACCTTTTGCAACCTCTTGTGTTTGCTACGATTAAGCAACGCATTGCCTTCTTCCCAAGATAGTGGAGTCATCCCTGGCATCGCTAGGCGATATAAGGCATGGTAAAGAAGCCCTAAACACTAATATCCAAATCCCAAGAATCTGGTTCTAAACCCTCCTTCTAATTCAGCGCCGTTAGTGGCGGAGAGGGTGGGATTCGAACCCACGGTCGCCAAAGGCGACACACGCTCTCCAGGCGTGCCTGTTAGGCCACTCCAGCACCTCTCCGCGGAGAGGGTGGGATTCGAACCCACGAGGCATTTCTGCCTACCGCTTTTCGAGAGCGGCACCATCAACCACTCGGTCACCTCTCCTTGGTTGCGTAGCCAATTATACCATACAGGACATCTTTGACTGGATGATGCTTGGCAGGCTTCCCTCCTATGTAGTATGATTACCCTACTTTGCTTAGTTTCAGGAGCCGCCTTTGATTTGGTTCAAGTTTATTCTCTGCCTGGCCGTTATCTTATTTGCCGGAACAAAGCTAGCTCAATATGGGGATGCTATCGCCGAGAAGACGGGCTTGGGGCGGATATGGATAGGGCTGGTGCTTCTTGCTGCTATTACTACCATGCCTGAACTGGTCACTTCAGTCAGTTCTGTAGCACTGGTTCACTCGGCTGATTTAGCTTTGGGCACGCTTTTTGGAAGTTGCTGTTTCAACCTCTCTATCCTAGCTTTACTGGATATTCTCCACTCGCGTACCCCAGTTTTGTCCGTGGCAAGCCCGAGACATGTGATAACGGCTGGCTGGGGAGCATTGCTCATTGCTATTGCTGCCGCAAGCATAATCGCTGGGAGCAGGTTTTCCTTTTTAGCCTTGGGCCGGGTGGGCATCCCAAGCATTGTTATTCTTATAATGTATTTGCTGGGGATGTGGTGGATATTCCGTCGCGAACGCGGGCAGCGATTGCATGCTGCTCCAACTACCTCCCCCCAATATGATAAGTTTACTACAAGAACGGTGTGCATCAGATTTGCTCTGGCAGCAGCAGCAGTAATTGCTGCTGGAATATGGCTATCGTTTATTGGAGATGCAATCAGTGAGGCTACTGGTTGGGGTAGCACCTTTGTCGGGACTTTATTTCTGGCGATTACTACCTCGGCACCGGAGTTAGTGGTTGCTATTACTGCCCTCCGTCTGGGTGCCGTAGATTTGGCAGTGGCTGATTTGTTAGGCGCCAATATGCTCAATATTGCTATGATTGCCCCGGTTGACCTTGCCCATGGTCAAGGATTTGTTCTTTCCTCAGTATCAAGTGGTCATCTTATTATTGCCTCCGTGGCAGTGATGATGAGCCTTCTGGTTATTGCCGGGCTCAGGTTTCGGCAAAGGCGCAAAATTTTTCGGGTAGCTAGCTGGTATGGCCCCGTTTTAATCGTGCTCTATATTTGTGGCGCTTATGCCTTATTTAACTCAGGCATTGGTTTGTGATACACTATTGAGAATTAAGCAGCCCCTGTAGCTCAGAGGATAGAGCGCTGGCCTCCGGAGCCAGGTGCAAGGGTTCGAGTCCCTTCAGGGGTAGTTTGTAAGTAGGCTGTTTAAAAATGTAGTTGCCCAGTTTATTTTACCCCACAAAATCATAGATTTGGTTGGGTGAGAGTTTGTTGGGCAACCGGGCCTGATAAATTAGGCAGCTACAAAAATCCCAAAATTGAATGGGAAATCAAAATTAAACAGCCTCTGTATGATAAGGAGGTGTTGTGTTATGGCTGAGCTTCTTGAAGTAAGATGGCATGGCAGGGGAGGGCTGGGGGCGGTGACTTCTGCGGAGTTAGTTGCTCGTGCTGCTATAAGCGAAGGAAAATATGCTCAGTCATTCCCTAGCTTTGGACCCGAAAGGAGGGGAGCACCGGTCCTTGCTTTCCTCAGGGTAAGCGATGAATTTATCAAGACCAGGACAATTATCTACGCGCCTGATGTAGTGGCTGTGCTCGATCCAGGGTTGTTGCACGTAGTTGACGTAACCTCAGGGCTTAAGGAGAATAGTAGAATCATAATTACTTCAAGGAAATCGCCCGCTGAACTGAAGTCTGAATTTGGATATAAGTGGCCTGTAGCTGCGGTTAATGCCACAAGGATTGCCAGGGAAACGATAGGCTTGCCTATAACCAATACTGCGATGATTGGGGCGCTACTGAAGGTTACCGAGATTGTGAACATGGATTCTCTGGTGGCACAGTTGCAAGAGCGTTTTGGTCTACGGGCCAAGGCGAATATCGAAGCCATGAAGAGGGCTTACAATGAAACAGTGGTAAAGGAGTAAGCAATGGCAGACGAGCTAACCTGGAGAGACATGGAAGTTGGCAATATCGTAACAGAGCCGGGGAGCGCCAGCTTTCGTAGAACTGGAGACTGGAGGTCGCAGAGGCCTGTATTGGACAAGGAAAAATGCAACAAATGTGGCTTATGCTGGCTCTATTGTCCCGAACCAGCTTTTAAGCTTCTTGAGGATGGATATTATGAGCCGGATCTTTTCTATTGTAAGGGTTGTGGTATTTGCGCTGAAGTATGCACAAGAGAGGCTATCACTATGACAGAAGAGGAGGAAAAATGAGCAGAAGAGTCGCATTAGAAGCCTCCCATGCTGTGACTGAGGCAACCAGAATGGCTGATGTTGATGTCATTTCTGCCTATCCCATAACGCCCCAAACGCACATTCCTGAGCGTCTTGCCGAGATGGTAGCCGATGGCGAGTTAAGCGCCGCTTATATTCCGGTGGAGTCGGAGCACTCGGCCATGAGCGCTTGCCTTGGAGCTGCCGCGATAGGTGCCAGAACTTTCACAGCTACCGCCGGCCAGGGATTAGAACTCATGCATGAGGTCGTCTATATAGCTTCGTCCATGAGATATCCCGTGGTCATGGCAGTGTGCAACAGAGCTCTTTCCGCACCCTTAAGCGTTTGGGGGGACCATTCCGATGCCATGGCTGTCAGAGATACCGGCTGGATACAGATATTTTGCCAGAATAGCCAGGAGGCGTTTGACTTGACCCTATGGGCCTTTCGCGTTGGCGAGGACCCCAAAGTCTTGTTTCCAGTTATGGTTCATCTTGATGGGTTCACCTTATCACACGTAACAGAGCCAGTGATTTTACCGGAGCAGAGTGAGGTGAATAGATTTCTCCCCAAATTCCAATACCCATTTGCACTAAACCCTGATAAGCCCATGACCCACGGAGCTTTTGGACCGCCTGAAATATACTCGGAGACAAAGTTAGCTCAAGAAGTGGCATTCAGGAACTCCAAGGAGGTAATACTCCGGGGGTGGAAGGAATTTGGAGATATTTTCGGTCGTTACTATCATCCTGTGGAAGAATATAAAACGGAAAATGCTAAAACGTTGCTTCTGACCATGGGAAGCTTTAGTGAGACTGCAAAGATTGTCATAGATAAAAAGAGAGACAAAGGGGAGGCTGTAGGACTTATCAGCTTGCGTCTGTGGAGGCCCTTCCCGTTTGAGGAACTTCGCCAGGCAGTAGAGAATGCCGAGATTCTTATCGTTTTTGACCGCTGTATCTCCTCCGGAGGCCCGGGAGGTCCAGTTTTCTCAGAAGTTAGATCAGCCTTATATGACGAAAAAGAGAGGCCGAAAATCGTAAGCTTCATAGGTGGTTTAGGTGGAAGAGATATGCCGCAGAAGGATTTTGAATATGTTATTGACCACGGTAGGGAAATCGCAGAAAAGAGGTCGGAGGAATTGTTTGAGACAGTGGGTGTAAGAGGCGAAGTAACAGGTATAAGGGGATAAAAATGGAGGAGAAATTCATAAAATTCGGCAAAAACCTTGTGACGACCGACGAGTTCGTCGCCCCGGGTCACAGCTTTTGTATTGGTTGCGGCGAAGCTCTGGCATTAAGGCTGGCCTGCAAAGCCTTGGGAAAGAATATAATAATTGCCAGTGTTACCGGGTGCATAGAGATTTCTACTTCACCTCTTCCTTACACTTCGTGGAAGGTTCCCTGGATACATACGCTGTTTGAAAATGCTGCCGCTGTAATCTCAGGCGCAGAGGCAGGGTTAAAGATTTTGATGAAGAAGGGCAAGATGCCTGAGAGAGACATTAAATGTGTGGCTATAGCTGGAGATGGGGGGACAAGCGATATAGGGCTCCAAGCTTTATCTGGAGCCTTTGAAAGAAACCATAACTTCTTATACCTCTGTTTTGATAATGAAGCGTACATGAACACAGGGATCCAGAGGTCGAGTGCTACACCATACGGAGCCTCAACTACCACGGCACCTGCAGGCAAGTTTAGCATTGGTCAGATTACCTGGAAGAAGGACATGGGTAAAATTGCTGTCGCCCATAACATACCTTACGTAGCCACAGCCTGTCCCAGCTATCCTTTTGATTTAATGAACAAGGTTAAAAAGGGTGGGGAAGTCAAAGGGCCAGCTTATGTCCATATATTCTCTCCTTGCCCGACAGGCTGGAGGTGTGCCACTGATTTAACTATCGAGATAGGTCGGCTTGCCGTAGAGACAGGCATTTTCCCTCTCTATGAAGTAGAGAATGGCCTGTATAAATTAAATGTTGACCGGCCTAAGCTCAAACCAGTTGAGGAATACTTAAAGCCACAAGGCCGCTTCCGACATCTGCCGGATGGGGAGATTGAAAAGATTCAAGAGCACGTAAATGAAGAATATGCCAAACTCAAGGCAAAGGTAGCGGCTCTTCCAGCTTGAAGATTGACATTGGCTTTAAGGAAGTGAAAAAAATCATGCTATACTAATCATTACTGATTGTCCTTCATTGATAGCATTGGAAAAGGAAGATGAGGAGTTAGGAAAACACGGGGTGTGGCGCAGCGGCTAGCGCGCATGGTTTGGGACCATGAGGTCGGAGGTTCAAATCCTCTCACCCCGACCATAGATAGGAGATAAGAGGCTTAGACCTCATGGCTCTTTAAAGGAGCTAAATATAAGTAAATATGAATTAGACCTCATGGTCTTTTTTCAGGCGGGTCCGCAAAATGAATAATGGTCGTATCAATCAAATTAGAGGCACCGCCAGGGACGTCCCTCGAGTCCCTGGTGAAAGGCTATCTGCTCACTCATCAAACCGAGGGATCAAGCCCCCACACAGTGGAATATTACCGGGGCATTCTAAATCGTTTCCTATGGTATGCTGCAAGGGAAGGATGGTCGGATGATGCTAGGCTTCTTAATGAGTGGCATATCAGGGAATTTCTTGGCTATGTTGGGACAGAAGTAAAACGCTGGGCAAAAGAAGGGAATGGCTCGGAATCCTCATCACGCCGTGTATCGTTACGGACGCTCCATCATTACTATGGCGCTCTTCGCGCTTTCTTCAACTGGGTAGTTAAGGAAAGCTTTTTGGCTGTGAGTCCGCTCACGATGGTAAAAGTGCCCAAACCAAAGCCGAGAGTCATCCAACCTTATTCTTCAGAGCAAATTAAAAAGATGCTTCAAGTCTGCGAGTTTGATTGCCAACACAATGCGAAATTCCTTGGCAGCCGGGATCGGGCGATCATACTCATCCTTTTAGATAGCGGGCTGAGATTATCAGAGCTAGCTAATATAAAGCTTCAAGATATAGATACCGACAGGGGCTGGATTAAGGTCACTGGGAAGGGAAATAAGGAGCGCATAGTTCGAATAGGTAAAACCGCCCAAAAGGCTCTATGGCGTTACCTCATGTATCGTGGTGAGGATGACAAGCAAGAGCTTTGGCTTTCAGCGGAAAGGAGGCCACTACAAAGCTCAGGAATTCAATCGTCTATAAATAGGCTTAAGAAGCGGGCTGGGATCAATGAGACGGGTTGTGTCCATCGATTTCGCCACACCTTTGCTTTGAATTTCCTTAGGGCAGACCGCAATCCTTTTAACCTGCAATACTTGCTCGGTCATAACTCGCTAGAAATGGTAAGGCATTATACTGCAGCCTTAGGCATGGAAGATGCCCTCAAGGCACATGAGAAGGCGAGCCCTGCAGATCTCATGGGACTCAACTAGCTGCTCTTTGCCGTAGCGTTTTGTCTTTTCATCCCATTAGACCCTGCTCACGCGCCACGTCTAAGTGCCAATCCTCTGAAACCGGCCCGGGTTCCTTGTCGAATAAATCCTTCCAAATTCGTCTACAATATACTTCAGTGGCCTGCTTGCTCTTATAGAATTTTTCCCAACGGTCTCTATTAGCTCTAGCGTATGTTGAGCTTACCGTATACTCCTTGTAACGCAAGGTGAGGGCATCTCGTAGAAAATGTAGATAGCCGTTCGGGTAAAGTGACAATAGCATAGCATCAATCAACAGTGTGAGCCTTTCTGGCTTGAAGGGGCGGCCAAAGCCTGTCCCAAGTCCAACTTTCGCGGTATCCAACAGATTGAAAATCGGGGTGCCATCCATGTGTCGCTTCATCATCTGTGCCGTTTCTTCCCATGAGATGTCAACGGAGTATGCCAGTTTGATGCCAGTGCGAAAACCATAAGCAAAAAACCCCAGTGCCTTCATTGCACGCATATCTACATTACGTATAAATAATTCTCTATACAGGTCAACAGTACGATAGTAGTTTTGCATCACCTGTTTGAAAACGACTTCTTCGTAGTACTGTGGCAGCATGTTTTGATTAACCCACAATTTGCGATTAACAGTCAGTGGCACAAGACTGGATTTGTCTGAAGTCCCATTGCACTTGGGGCAGATTACTTTTTTCTTCGCAGAAGGCAAGATAGAAAACTCGTTTCCGCACTTTTCGCAGACAAGTAGGTCAGTTGGACGGAACTTCGGCATACTAGTGATGTGGGCTTTCATTCTCGGCGTCATATTGATATCCCTCCTTTACTCTATTTGCACAAAACTACTCGACATTTTGTCTGAAGGCGTCTGCTATCCTGGTTATCACAAGGATAGAGAATACGCAGTAATTATGCAAAAAGAATTTCGTGCTAGGGACCCGGCAGAGGAACCAGGCTCTGTTAGGGCTCCTCTCAACCGTCCAAAGAAGGCGGGGAAAATATCTGTCGCGAACCAACGCTACGATGAATGCCCAATCTATGACTGCATAACTGAAAAGATGTGCGAAGGCTCCAATCCCTCTTCATTCCCGCCATCCTCAACAAGCGAAAGAGGATCCATGACGGTCCGTGAGGCAGGGAGGAGAGGCGGCTTATCTTGCCTACGCAATCGAGGCAGAGGTTTTTTTGCCGAGATCGGGCGGAAAGGGCAATGTGTGATGCGTGCCCGTCACCCAAATATGGCTCAGGAATGGGGTAGACTCGGAGGCAGACCAAGAAAACTAACTTTGAGAGAATTCATGGGGCAGGAGAGCAAATAAATGTAAAGGAGGCTTGCGGACCTGCCTTCTACAAATGCTTTACCTGCCCCACCCAACAAAAGATGTGATACGTAGTTTACCATGATTCGAAGGCGGTGCAAATAAGACAAACTAGGCAATTCCCTCACAATGCCTTCTACAAATTGGAGCTGGGGTGACAATAGAAAAAACTTTCAGCTTTGCTTTCACCCTCGCCATTTAGAAATCATAGTCAGAATTTGGTTAGAGGTCAAATTGTCAAGATTTCGGTCAAGAAGTCAAAAGTACAGCCAAATGGTCGGTCAATTAGTCAGTCAAATAGTCAAATGACAAAAATTTTCTACAGAATAGGAGGCTCAGAATGAGAGAAATATCAAGAGCAAAAAAGCTAGAAATAGCTCAGTATTATATCTTAGGCTATCCCTATAGCGATATAGAGAATAGGACAGGCGTGTCGCATGGCAGCGTCGCAAATATCGTCAAGGAACTGGAAGACGGTAAACTAATCACACCTGGAACTTCATTTGACCAGGTGAATGACCTTCGTCAGTTGTCTTTTGACCTCAAAAAGAAAGGGCTGGAACCCTCTCAAGCGCTACTCGGACTCATATTATTTGACAGGCTCCGGGTTTTGGAAATAACACCAGAATTGGTGGACAAGTGGTCAGAACTGGCAAAGAAACTCCTTCCCGTTGACTTCTCAGCCAAGGATTTCCTTGAGGCAGCATTAAGACTTGATGAGCTAGAAAAACACGAGGGTAAACCTTTTGCCACACTAGCCGAGGAGTACGTGAGGCTAAAAGAGGATGTAGATAAGCTCAAGTTGGAAATAGACTCCCTGATCAAGAAGAGAGAAGACCTCATCAAAAAGGAAGGGCCACTGCGCTCAGAACTCGAATCGCTGCAAAGAACCAAAAACAGGCTTGAGAACGCTGTTGAGATACAAACCACAAAATTGAGTGAGCTGAAGTTAAAGACAAAAGAAACCCTAGAAGAACTGTCCCGGTTAAGCAAGGAAGCACAAGACCTTCAAATAAGAAAAACAAAGCTCTCCTCAGAAGTTGGTGACAGAGAGGAGTTATTAGGAAGGCTCAATGCTATCGGCTTATCAGAGGAAGATCTCTTGCGGATCACGACCTTCATCGAGAAAACCAGCAAGAAGGAGGGTATTAGCGGCAACAAACTCAGGAAGAGGTTTCTTTCCGTGTTAGGCTTGTTTGAAGACATATCCGGTCTTGAGAATCGGCGAAAAGCGGAGACACAACAAGTAAACAAACTCATCAAAAAAGCATCTATTCTAAGCGGTGAAATTGCTGAGCTGGAAAAGAAGAAAAGACTTCTGGAGGGCGAAATTGTCGCTGTTATATCCTCGACATTACAAAGAGTAAGAGACATAGGAGAAGATGCTGCTTCACAAATACAGCAACAAGTAGCCGACATTAAGGATCAATTCAATGCCTTGTTGGCAGATGCCCTAGAAGCGGGAAAGGCCATAGGTGAAATGAGGCAAGTACTAAAGAGAGGCGAGGAGTCGGAACAGAGTTTGAGTAACTTCATAGAGGAAGTGCAACGCAGACTCGGGAGTAACTGATGTCATATGATAAGTGTGCGCAAACCATAGCCGATTTGAAAGAAGAACTGGCTTTCATTGGAAGTAACTCCCAACAGGTTGGCAGACATTTTGAAATCCTGCAACGGGAAGCTGAGTCCTTGAAGATGGAGTTTCTGAAGTATTCTCTCGAAAAACAGAGAAAAGCTGTAGCACGTCAAAGAGGATTCGCCTTGCTCATCAGGGACAGAAAGAAGATAGGAACCGGTCTGGCCGTGGCTGTGGGTGGGTCAATTCTTGGAGGATTACTAGCTAAAGACAAGTATGCTGCTTTGAACGCAGGGCTGTCCGGTTTCAACGGGGTGCTGCAGGGATTCGGAGAAACAAGATGGGCAGTGTCATTACAGAAGAAACTGGTCATCGTGCCATACAATGCCATTCCGACGAAAGGAACATGGGTTACATTCGAGAGCTTAATTGCTGCTATCCATGACTTGCAAACGGAGACCTTGCAGGGAAGACGACTTGGAACCCTCAACAACATCATTCAAAGACTTCAGCAGGGGGAAGGAAAGCTAGTCTATATCGCTCTACCCAACTAAAATTGAACAAGACGATGGTGTGTCTAGTTAGGTAACAAAACAAGTTAATGTTTAGTTTCAAGCTGCGTTTCATTACCTGCCTCATCCAATGAAGCTCATCCCGATTTATTCCGCTAACTCTTAATTCTAAGCCAGATGTCCCAAAAAGTCACTTTACGTATAAAATAGAACTTTTGTGTTAATTGTCAAAACCCTGTTTTGTTCATAAAATCTCATTATGTTTCAGGGCGTCCCAAACAATTTAACGCCAAAATAACGCCAATTTTTAGGTATGGCTTGAAGCCAATAATGGACAACGGCTATGGTGGTAAGGAATACGAGATAGAAAAGAAAAGAATCAGACCACCGAGGGCACCGGTAAGGTTATCGGCTGAAGCGCGGGCTAAGCTAACTAAAAGAATGAAGGATATGCCACGGAAACGCGTTTTGCCGTCCAAAACTACAGCGGCACTGCAAAATCTGACAAGAAAAACAAATCGAGGGTAAAACCATACCAACAGCTAATGACCACAAAATGACGCAGGTAACTCCGATTCGCGACTTAAATGGATTATAGGCTTTTAGTCTATAGACTAAACATTCTTCCAAGAATGTATTGATAGCCTGACGGCAAAGCAACTTTATCTAAGGAATTGTCAATAGTTTTTGTGTGGTGTCCAAGACATGCTATAGAGTTAAGGAGCAACGCTACATCTTTTGATGCAACTAAGTAACATTTTGTCCTTTTGTTATTCTAGAGAGCAGCGTAGTGCCAAGAGCGTAAGCTACGTCAGATTCCAGACTGATACGTATACTCTCCCTTCCTCTAATGATACGAAAGTGACTTCTGTTCGCCCACACAACTGAAGGGTATACCTCAACCATACCTTCTAGCCCTTGACATTGCCAAGTGATGGTCATAGACTGTAGGCACTAGCTTCGCGGGAAGCACATTCCGCGTGAAGTGGCAATCTAAGATGTTTCTCGAACTAGGAGGTAAGTAATGAAGATTATTGGGTTCAGCGCTGGTGTTGTGGGCCGCGATTCCAATGTGGATCGAATGGTCAAGGTGATCATGGAAAAGACCGGCTATAAGTCCGAATTTGTCAAACTCACTGATCTTAACTACTTCGCCTGTAAGGGTTGCGTTTGGCTGTGTGCACAACCACAGGTATGCCAACTTGAGGATGACCTGTTTCCCTACTATCAGAAGGTAAAAGAAGCTGATGCGGTAGTCTTGGGAAGTCCCATCCATATGGCGACTGTTAGTGTTACCATGTTGTCCTTCGTCTCCCGGTTCTGGGGATATCGCCACGTAAGCATACCCATTGCGAAGAAGCCATTCATCTTGGCACTTTGTGGGGGTGGAGACATGCGAACGTCTGAGGAAGATTTCCGCAGGGCGCTCAGACCGTACGCAGTCAGTATTGTTGATGTGGTCAGTTACTATTCGAGAATCCCCCCGTGCTATCGCTGCGGCCGCCATCAAGAATGCGTTATCGGTGGGGCATACCAAATATGGGGCGACGAAGCCCATACACTGACCATTACTCCAGAGCTCTTCCGTAGATGGGAGGATCGTCCAGAAACCGTAGCCAAGGTCGAGGCAGCTGCTGAAAACCTGAGAGGCGCCATTCCGACACCAACCCAATCCTGAATGCACGAGTGGCTTGCTCGCGTTGTCCAATCACCCGTTCAGCCAGAGTTCCCGATGCTGGGATACCTGAACTTTGCCATCAATGAGTTCCGCGAGGTGAAGATGCAGCCCTCGCTGGAGCGGGCGCTAATACATAAAGAGATACTGAAGGCGTAAGTCTTTGTCTCAGGGTCCTCGGGTAACAAAAAGCCAGATTGTGACTTCAGGATCTGTCTCCCGATTTCTGCTCTGCTTCCGCCTCAGTCACTACTCGGTTCATGCTCAATCACTGCTCGGTTACCGCTCAATCACCGCTCGGTTATTGCTCGCCACGCTCGCGCCCATGCAAAACTGTAGCGCGGAGCAAGCCACCGTCCATCTGACCGAGCGAGCGAGCAGTGGAGCAATGATGTGATAGACCGACAGAGCTATAAACGACCTAGTATGAGCTTAGTCTCTGGTGATATGCTTCACAGACAACAAAACGATGATTTGTTAGGCAAGAAAAGACAATGGGAGCTGGTGAAGCGCCCTTGCGTGAGTATCTTACCCCGCTTTTAGCGCTGGATGATAGACTATTAATTGAAATGAGAAAAGGTAAGCCGCATTCAAAATGAGTGGATTTGTAGTCCAGAAACACCATGCAACTCGTCTACACTACGATTTCCGATTGGAAATGGAAGGGGTACTCAAGAGTTGGGCCGTGCCAAAAGGCCCTCCTACCGAGTCCGGTATTCGACGACTGGCCGTTCAGGTAGATGATCATCCAGTGAGTTACATAGATTTTGAAGGAAACATCGCCGAAGGTTTGTACGGCGCCGGCAAGGTCGAAATCTGGGACAGAGGTGAATATCAACTCCAACAAAAGGAGCCTGAGCTGTTAACATTCACGCTTCACGGAGATAGACTACAAGGGGAGTACGCTCTGGTTCACACGGGTGCCGGGAATTGGCTCCTGTTAAAGAGAAAAGAGCGATAGCAGATACAAGATAGTAACGATGTTGGTTGCGAAATATGTCACTAGAGATTGATCTTAGTCCGCATCCTCATCTCCTATCGTTCTCTCGCTCTGTTGCTCCGTCGCTCTGCCGCTCCGTCGCTCCGTTACATGGGAGGTGCCTTGCTCCGTGCCGCACTGCTGCAGGGACCGGAGCGTGCAGAGCGGAGAGCCGTGCATGCAGAGCAGAGACTACAGAGCAGAGAGTGGAGAGCGTAGAGCGAAGAGCGGAGAGTTGAGAGACGAAGAGCGCAGAGTACAGAGCGGAAGTGAGGCGGCACAGAGCAAAACGAGGCGGCACAGAGCAAAACGAGGCGGCACAGAGCAAAACGAGGCGGCACAGAGCAAAACGAGGCGCCACAGAGCGTAAACCGAGGCGGAAATCAAAGCGAAAACCGGGAGGCAGATCCTGAAGACACAATTTGACGAACTGTGTGATGCACCGAATCGCCGTTGCACTTTTCTGACTATTGTTTGAGGTAACAAGGAATCAAAATTACCCTATTTGGCGGAAAGTCATCATGCCGCTCAAAATGAACAAGGCTGAATGGGAATCATTCAGCCTTATTCTATATTCCGGTGGTTTAGGTGTTTGAGAAATTCATCAACATGCCTGCTTCATTGGTCAGCTCATTCTCCCTCTTCAACTTCTTCCACTTCCACCTCACTAGCTAAGATAATGTCATATTCACCAATCGTGCCCTCAATCTTAGCTTTGAGTCCCACTGCAGGCGTCCCCTCAATTTTTGCCCCAGCAACGTTGACCGACCATACCTCATCTTCTCCCAAGCCTACCGTCCACATGCTATCGACCATTTTCAGGATGGTTCCTTTAAGTTTTATCTCTCCGTCCGAATCATCCTCGTCTACTTCGCGATAATCTTGGTCCGGTCCACTCTCAGCAACTTGGGGCATTATCAGATACTGTCCACTCTCTCCTGACTTGATGATGGTGACATCAAAAACAAAGTCGACAATCGCTCCGCCTTCGGTGACAGTAAATG
Organism: Dehalococcoidia bacterium; assembly: GCA_030615965.1. GTDB lineage: Bacteria > Chloroflexota > Dehalococcoidia > GIF9 > AB-539-J10 > RBG-13-51-36. The sequence goes on from JAUWYE010000012.1 coordinate 16,390, forward strand.
GTATTTCAGGCATTGTAATCTGAAATTTGTCCGAAGGGACCCAAATGTCAGCCTGACCACCGCCAGCTTCCGGGGTTAGGTTTCCAACAACATCACTCACGTAGATGAAAGCTTTGTGGTAATAACCCGCCTCAATGTATCCTTCCCAGATTACACTGGAATTTGTCCCGATAAGGTCCAGAAGATCACCGGTCCAGGGCTCATAATCCTCTGGCTCAATCCAGCCTCCAGATTCACCACCCTGCTGAAAACCGATTCCACTAACAGTAATGATTACTGATTCAAAATCACCGATAGCAGTAACTTCGCTATCATCGTCACTTAATAAAAACCGGAGGTACCCGGTTTCCCCAGGTAAAGTTCCCCCGAGTGAACCTGCACATCCTGCCATCAACACAGCCACCAGAAATAGACTTGCTAAAATAGCCCCATACTTTTTCATTTTTCTCCTCCCATTGCATAATAATATGTGCAAAAGCTACACAGCACATTATGGAAAACAAACATTCATTCACCGTCCTCAATCTCGATTTCCAGGGCATCCATGGTGCTCACATCATACTCCACTTCTACGTGCAGCCCGAGGTGAAGGTCTGCAAAAACACCTGTGCTTTCATCCTCCATTTCTATCTCGGTATCGGGAGTCACCTGGACTACGATGTCTCCCTCTTCCTCTGTGGTAATCGTGACCATGTAATTGCCCGAGTCTATCGCTGTGATGATACCCTCAACCTCGACTTCCTCTTCATCGCCGTTCTCGCCTTCCTCTTCATCGTCGTCAATCTCGATTTCCACAGCCTCGAGGGTGGTTACATCGTACTTGGCTTCTACCTGCCAACCAACCTGAAGATCGGTGAAATTAATGGCAGCCCCGTCTTCAATGCGGATAACGGTCTCTGGGGTTATGCCAAGGGTAATGTCTCCCTCTTCCTCTTCTTCCATGGTAATAATTACACTATCTGTACCTAGCTCCTTGATAATACCCTCTGCTTCAGAGAAATTACCTACGATTTCTTTCACCTCATCGTTTTCGTCTTGTTTGACAATCACTGTGTCACCGGGATCTATGCAGAGACCGCCTATAGCCTCCACTACTGTTTCCATTTTGACATCAGCGAGGTTGAAGCTCAGGGTGCTACCGTCTTTCATTTTAACGGTGACAATGCCAGATAATGAGTCGATATTTTGGATTATTCCCTGGAGAGCTATTAGTTGTTCAGCACTACAGCCAAGGGCTCCGACTGTTACTAACATGGCTGCTATCAAGATACCGACCAAAAAGATTTTTTGTTTGCGCATTTTATCCTCCTTCCTTAATGTTCTATCCTATATATAATAACGAAAAATTCAGAAAAACGTCAGGTTCGGCATTTGAAAGGCATGTAAAGTGCGTTGGCCTGTCCGTCGCAGTAACCCAGAGGTTTTCCGTAACAGGAGTCTTTTCTCCTTGAGTGTGAGATGCAGGGTCAGGATAATTGGAAAATAACGTCTCGTGTCTATGCCTTTGCCTTCATCTGACTCTTACTCGAGCACCTTTGGCTCCTGCCAGGCTCCACTCTCACTTACCTGAAGCTTGAGCATGTACGTTCCGTCATTGGCGGTCCCCACCACGGTAATATCGAACGTATAGATAGTAACCATATCGACTGTAACCTCAAACGGTATCGGCATATGCACTATGCCGCCTGGTACCTTCACGTCTATAGTTTGCCCTGTTGACTCTAGGTTGCCCTTGGCTTCGCTCACGTAGATGTGTACGTGTGAATACTGCCCTGCTGGGACATTACCCCGCCAGATTTCCTGAGACTGTTCTCCCTGAAGCTGAGTAAGATCCACAGTTTTTATCTCCGGCGTAAACTCGAGCTGTTCCTCTGAACCCACAGCCTGCAGTTCCACTCGCAAAATTGTGATGTCAAAATTCTCAAAGTCATTGATGTCGTTGGGCTCATCACTGATGAGGAACGCAAAATTACCGTCAGGGCTGGGTACCAGCGTTGGTGGGTTGAGTACAGATCGTATCACCAAGGTACCTACGATAGCCAGGACTAATACTGCAACTGTTGCCCAGACTGCAGGTCGCGAAATTGCCTGAAAGAATGACAGAACCGGCGTTACTTGCTGTCGTTTGCCCAGAGCTGCGTGCAGTTTTTGCCTGGCTGCTCTTTTGGTATCAGCCGATGGCGCAAAGGCGTAGGCCTTCTGAACATCATGCATGGACTGGAGCAAAGGTTCCAGTTTTTCTGAATATGCTGGGTAATCGGACAGACAATCTGACAGATTATCCCCACCGTTAATGCGATCTATACATTCATCCAGTATTTGGTCGAAATCTTCAGCCATCATTTCTGCACCCCCATGATTCCACGCAGTCTTTCTATGGCTGCTCTCTGCATCTCGCGCACTGCACCATCACCCTTGCCCAGAATACTACCGACCTCTTTCGAAGTGAGTCCTCCAAAGAAACGAAGGGTTATGACCTCTCTCTGTTCTATGGTGAGCTGCTTCATAGCCTTCGTAACCCGCTCAAACTCAATGTTTTTCTCAGCACTATCGGCGGGATCATCGTTTCCCAGTAACACTACTGAGTCAATGGGTACTGTTCTGCGCTTATCCATTTTTCTGAGATAGTCTACAGTAAGGTTATGCGCAATACGGAACAGCCACCCCTGCATCGGAATGCCCTGCTCCCGATACGATTTTAGAGACTTCAGTGCTTTCAAGAAAACCTCACCAGCAATATCTTCAGCTTCTTCTCTGTTGCCGATATGCACATAAACATAACGTGCAATCTTCTCGTAGTATTCCTCATACAAACCAGCAAGCTGGATTTCATATTCATTTATCGTAGACACGCCTTTACGACTACCTTCATTCATGCACTTGTCCCGGCTGTATTATAGTCCATCAAACATGCCAGGGACTATAGCACGAAGTAGTTGCTTCGTCTGCTTTATATAACGAAACTGCACATATAATGTCAGGTTATCACAAATACCAGCCGTTCATTCCTCGAGGCAGAAGTATTCTGCTAGGGGATACTATTTGCATTCAGCATAAAGGCGGGGCAGTTGAAGCTAAATACACAGTCTCATCATTAACCCCCACTCCATATAAGGAAATCGAATTTCGGGGCAAATTGAGCGGACTCTTTTTAATTCTTCAGGATAGGTAGCCCCGATCACCAGCCCGATATTGCCATAAGTATTCCATTCTTTGGCTTTTCTAGCCACTGCTTCATAAAGTGGAGACCATTGGCTCAAATCTAACCATCACCGCCAAGCCAGTCAGCTACTTTGTGGTTGCACTTATCCTTCTCTATTGAACACCTATTCCAACTCATACCCTTAGTACTCTATGTACATCGAGAGTGTTGCTAGCTAGGTATTGACAATCCTATTCATGGTAGTTAAAATTAAAATTAGAAACATGTAAGACAAATTGGTGAAGGAGGAACGAGGGAGATGAAAAAGCTTGTCGCACTCGTAATAGCGTTATTCTTAGTCTTGGCGCTGACAGTGCCAGCCTTAGCGGCTAAGCCTATGGACAGTCTCTGGAAAACAACACCCGATGACCTACCTATATTGAAGATCCCGTGGTCGCCCGGTGCTAAGGGAGGCGAACCTGGTCCACCGCCGGGGAAGGGTAAGCCAGATGAACCAACGCCTGAGCCTGAAGTGAACAAATGGGCAGTGATAGTAGGCATATCTGACTATCCTGGTGTGGAGAATGACCTATGGCATGCGGACGACGACGCTCAGGAGATGCGGGATGCCCTGGTAGGGAAGTATGGTTTTCCCGAAGGCAATATCAAGTTGCTGCTGGATAGAAAAGCGAAAGCCCGGGACATTCTGAGAGCCATAGATTGGCTAGCCGACAGAGAAAATACAGATTCCAGCGTGGTGTTCTTTTTCTGCGGCCATGGATTTCGTGCACCTGATACTGAAAACTGGGATGCCGACACGGAGGCTGATGCTCATGACGAAGGCATAGTCAGCTGGGATATGTACGGTCTGCCCGATGGTATGCTCAGGGAGAAGTTTGCAACGTTTGAGACAAACAAACTCACTATGGTCTTCGGGTCATGCTTTTCTGGAGGAATGTTCGATGATGATGACGACCTTCAGGAGACGGGGCGTGTTATCACGGCAGGGTGCAAGGCCAACCAGTATTGTTGGGACTACTATTATTTGGGCAACACGCTGTTCGGATACTATTTTATTGACCAGGGTATACTGAGCCAGCTTGCTGATAATAACTCTGATGGGAGCGTGTCTATAGAAGAGGCGTTTGCATATGCTGATGCTGGAGTCACAAGTCATAACCCAGCTCCTCCCGAACTTCAGGAACCAGTCGTCTCAGATATGTATCCTGAAGAGTTGGTGCCCTGAGCTTAGATAAGAAGCTGAGGAGAATAGCATACAAAAAGGGGAGGCAATTGAGCCTCCCCTTAAACTTGTGCTGATTATAAATATGGTAGAATCCCCCACCTATAACTCATCATCCTGATGAGCTCTATTCTTATATACGGTTGCACAATCTAGCGTTTTGTTGCCTGCGAAATATGTAACTAGAGATTGATCTCATCCTGCATCCTCATCTTCCATCGTTCTCTTGCTCTGTTGCTCTATCGCTCTATCGCTCTATCGCTCTATTGCTCCACCGCTCCATTATTTCTCCAGTGCATTGCTCGCGAGAGAACAGGGAGCGGAGAGCAGGGAGTAGGGAGTAGGGAAGATGGGACATAGAAGACATACGGCAAGCCGTAGAGCTACTTGACGACCAACGTAACAAAAAGCCAAAATGTTACCTCTTTAGGTCAACTTGCTGGCCTACTCACTAGCCACAGCATACATCGTAATTATACCACTCACTAGGTCAGTGAAGTTTGTGGATAGTTTGAGGCTTTATCGTGGGCTGGAGGTGGGCTAGCTCATGTCTGAAGGCTCAGAACTTTTGAGAAGAGTTTGGCTGTTGGATATGGGAACCATTCCAGTTCAGATTCACCCCATCCAGTCTATGACTATTTTAGCTATCGTATTTGCGACCTCTTCAGGATTTTCTTTTAGGTATTGACCTACTGAATATGCTACCTGCGTGAACATTGAACTTGGCACGTTTGCTTTGTTAACCACCTGTTCGTTCTGGGGCGTGTAACGCCAACCATCATAAACGACGACCACAACTATCTCCTCCGGTCCCCACACAAACGCATCTATATCTGTCCAGTCTTTCTTTACCGAGTGCCCTCCATGTTGTGTAGGCACTAAACTCGGGAAACTCAAAACCTTTGATGCAATAGGCATAGTTAAGTTATCGTCTCTGTATACGAGGACTAGGACTTGTGTGCCCTCAGAGTTCACTTCACCCACATTGGATAAAGTAACAAATACGTTTCCATACTCCCCAAAATCCCAGTCGCTGTTAGCATCTACACCGACTACAAAGACTGGATTAGGCACATCAACGTCAAGGGAAATTATTTCTTGGGTGCCTACCTCAATGTACTTGTTCACCATGCCGGTATAACCAGGAACATCCACGCCTACTGTATGATGACCGGGTAGGATGTTCTCGATGATAAACTTCCCGTCTCGCGTAGTTGTTCCCCTAAACTCGCCATCTACATATACATCTATTTCTCTTACTGAAAGTCCTGTCTCTGTATCATGCACGATAAGGGTCACGGTCCGAGGAATAGGGATTGAAAAACTGAAAAGGGTGTTTGCGGAGGACACCGTAACGCTTTTGCTTTCAGAAACACCTTTGCAAGTAACCTCAATTTGGTGACTCCCATCCTTTACATTACTAATTTCCAGGTTACCATTAACTGAAGTCTCCCCCTTGTAAACACCATCAAGATAAATTTCGGCATTTTCGACAGCTTGTCCTGTTAACGTATCGGTGACCTCAACAACTATGGTTTCTGCCTTCTCAACCTCAAATTCAATTGTGCCACTGGTTGGTCCAACGGCTCTAACTTTAGTGAGACTCACACCGTCTCCTGTAAGCTTGAAAGTGTGGTCACCTGGCGCCAGCATGAACGTGCATGCACCATCTACATTAGTGGTGCCTTTCTTTTCTCCATCCACATAAATTATGACATTGGGTATAGGCTTGTTTAAGTTTTTCTCCCAAACAGATACAAGTGTGCTTACAGGATTAGGAAGTTGAATTAGGATTACCTTTTCTTTACCCCCATAATAAAAGCCCTTTTCGTATTTCGCACCGTTCCAAATGATAATAATCGTATGGTCGCCCCCTTCCAAGGCTTCTACTTCCACTGTTCCTGAAACAGAACCCATGTCTTGACCGTCTAGTGTCACTTGGCTAGCAGTTATAGGGGTCCCCTCTTCACTTTCCAGCGCTATGACAGGAGTAGCCGAAGATCTAGGGATAGCGATAAGAATGATAACGATTACAGCCACAGCACTTACAACTCCGCCTATCGATAAATATTTCTTTAGCACGTCTCTTCTCTTTTCCTTTGCCATTAGTTTACCCCGCCTCGTTTGAAAGAATTATACCTCAATTCTAACAGTCGTCAAAGAAAGCGGCCCAGTCTCTTCCAATACAAGATGGGCCTGGAGGGGGTATCGATTTCTAACACAAGGTGAGCCTGATGAACTAAGGCACCTGGCTACACATTCCGTCATTTTGTTGTCTCTTGTTATTTGAGGTATATACGGAGTAAAATTCCATAAATACGTGGTTAAAAAACTTGAGAAACGACACAGACTCTATCTCTGTATGGGTTTGGCGTCAGTCGATAACCAAAGAGGTGCACAATGGATGAACAATCTGAACAACTGAGATTTGCAGTACTGATTGATGGTGACAATGCCCAAGCGTCTCTTCTTCCTCAAATCCTGGCAGAGGTCAGCAAAGTCGGGCTGATAACGGTCAAGCGGATATACGGAGACTGGACCACTA
>JAUWYE010000051.1 GCA_030615965.1 Dehalococcoidia bacterium
ATAAAAGTGGGTGGTATGGTCAGTTACGTAGAAGGCGCTGTAGAGGAGCTCACGAAGCTTTTTGGCTGCGCTGGTCGGCTCAACGTGAAACAGGTCGTCCAGGGCTTTGGTTGATGCCATGTGGTGGGCTTCAGGGCAGACTCCGCAGATACGCTGGGTTATCTGAGGCATATCCTCGGCTGGTCGGCCCTCGGAAAATTTCTCGAAGCCTCTGAGCTCGGGAACTTGGAAGTAAGTATTAGCTACGCTGCCATCTCCGTTGAGAAAAATGGTAATCTTGCCATGACCTTCAAGGCGGGTAATGGGGTCTATCACTATTTTTTTCATTTTATCCTTGCCCTCCTGAGTAGTGAATCTGGCAGACTGTAACGGTAGAAAGTGCCTGCCGGGTCGGGAATATCATCAATTATCCTTTGAATCTCCTCGGGGTCGTTAGAATCAATGATAGACGAGAGAGCACTCAAAAAGTGAGCTCCCTGGTCGATTACTCCTTCTACTGGCCCATAACAGCCGGTGCAGGGCATATTAGCTTGGGGGCAGAGAGCACCACAGCCGCCCCGAGTAGCCACACCATAGCACAACAACCCCTGCTCCAGCAGACATTTTTCCGGTTCAGGGATTATTTCGTAAGGCCTATAAAACTTCTTGACCTTCTTTTCTTCTCTAGTAAGAGAACACTCATCGCAAAGAGCCTTCACCGAGTGACTTATGACAGTCCCTTTCGGTGGTAACTTGCCTTCAATCAAAGCTTCAAGCGCAAGCCAGGTAGTCTTCTCTTCCGGGGGACAACCGGGAACGAAATAATCGACATCCACGGTTTGGGCCAGAGTTTTAACCGTATCATAGAACTCAGGAAGCTCAAGCTCACCCTCGGGCACTTTAACCCTCGTCTGAGGGAAAATTTTCTCAGGATTATCAGTCGACGGCGTTTCGATGTAAACTCGGTCAAATGTCATTTGACGGTTATAGAAGTTAGACAGCCCTGGTATACAGCCTTCATAAGCACAGGAGCCATAAGCAATCATTATCTTGGATTTGGCTCTTAAGAGTTTGGCCATGTGCTCATTCTCTTCATTCCGAATAGCTCCGTTGAAAAGACAGACATCTACACTCTTATCCGCCATATTCTCTACGTCAGCATACTTGAAATCCATGGCTACCGGCCAGAACACGATGTCGGCAACCTCAGCTAGTTTCAAGATTTTGTCGCCTATTGCTAGAGTGGCAATTTCGCAACCGCCACAACCGGCCGCCCAGTAAAGGGCTATCTTAAGTTTAGCCATATTTTTTCCTCCTCAGAATTTTATTTGAAAGAACCTAATGAACTTGGCCCAAGGTTTTTCATGGTTTGAGTAAAATTGTTAGCAACCTCCGCAAATTTTGCTCCTTCAGATGCAGAAATCCACTCCAGCCGAACTCTTTCTTCCTCTATCCCAAGCTGCTTCAGCATCTTCTTAAGCAGCGGAATGCGGCGTAATGTCTTGTAATTTCCTTCAATATAGTGGCAGTCGCCGGGATGGCAACCAAGAATTAACACGCCGTCAGCACCAATGCTTAGTGCCTTAAGTACAAAAAGGGGATCTACCCTGCCGCTACACATCACTCTGATTACCCTTATATTGGGAGAATACTGTATTCTGGCAGTGCCAGCAAGGTCGGCACCGGCATACGAGCACCAGTTACAGCAAAAAGCTACTATTCTTGGCTCAAAGTTGTCCATCTATCTTCCCAAATTAAACAAAAAGGGTAATTCCAATTCACCCTTACTTGCCAGCTCAATAGCTCGGATAACTAACACCATTATACTAATTTTTACAAATGACTACAATAAATAATCTATATGATACGCTATTCGACAATAACCCTCAAATACTCATCTATATCCCTTGCTGCGCGGCGGGCAGCGCCCATAGCGCTTATTACCGTAGCGGCACCGGTAACTATATCCCCACCAGCCCAGACCCTGTCCTTCATCGTCTTGCCGATAGTCTCATCAGCCACTACCGTACCCCACTTGGTTGTCTTCAAATCAGAAGTAGTTTGAGCAATAAGGGGATTGGGACGTGTGCCCAAGGCAGCTACCACCATATCCACGTCCAGGATAAACTCACTTCCCTCTTTGGCAATAGGACGCCGCCGACCGCTCTCATCAGGATCACCCAGACCCATCTCGTAACACTCCATACCGACTACCCAGCTCGACTCATTGCCGATATACCTCTTTGGATTGGTCAGCAGCTTGAACTGGATTCCCTCCTCCTTGGCATTCTCAACTTCCTCACGGCGGGCAGGCATCTCTACCTCTGAGCGACGGTAGATAATATAAACCTCGTCAGCACCAAGCCGGAGAGCACACCGGGCTGAGTCCATAGCCACATTACCACCACCAATCACTGCCACCCTTCTACCCACAAACACCGGCGTATCATATTCAGGAAACTGGTACGCCTTCATTAGATTAACCCGGGTCAGGAACTCATTCGCTGAATAGATGCCATTTAAGTTCTCGCCGGGAATGTCCATAAACATGGGTGCTCCGGCACCAGTACCCAGGAAAAGAGCATGGCAGCTGTTCTCCAGCAATTCATCCAGCGTCGCCACCTTTCCCACTACCGAATTCAGCTCAATCTTCACCCCCAGGGAAGCGACGTAGGCAACCTCAGCCTGCACAATTTCTTTGGGTAGTCTGAACTCGGGGATGCCATACATCAGTACCCCGCCAGCCACATGCAATGCCTCAAAAAGAGTAACGCTATGGCCGAGCTTGGCTAAATCGGCAGCGGCAACCAGTCCGGCTGGTCCTGAGCCGACCACCGCCACCTGTTTACCAGTTGGTCTTGGCGGCTCTGCCCTGGGGTTCAGCGCCCCCATATTAGTCCGCTCCCAGTCAGCCACGTAACGCTCCAGGCGTCCGATGGCAATAGGCGCTCCTTTCTTAGCTAGCGAGCATGCTTGTTCACACTGTGTCTCTTGCGGGCAGACCCGCCCGCAGATACCGGGCAGGCTGTTCTTATCCTTGAGTATCCTTACTGCTTCGGGCATATTATCATCAAGGACAGCCTTGATAAAACCAGGGATATCTATCTCCACCGGGCAGCCATCCATACAGGAATGCTTGGGACACTGGATACAACGGCTTGCCTCGGCTTTAGCCTGCTCAGCGCTGTACCCCAAGGCAACCTCGTTAAAGTTTTTACCCCGCGTCTTGGGGTCCTGCTTTGTCATTGACTCTCTGTTGAGATTCAGCTTAGGCATGCTATGTTGCTCAGACCTCCATTCAAGAACGCTTGCCCATCCGAGCCTGCCACTGCTCAAAAGAGCATTTTTCCTCATCAAGATAAATACGCTGCCGGGCCAAGAGCAAGTCCCAGTCTACCTGATGCCCGTCAAAATCAGGCCCGTCCACGCAGCTAAACTTGGTTACGCCACCAACGGATACCCGGCAGCAGCCACACATCCCGGTGCCATCAACCATTATTGGATTCAGGCTAACAATAGTCTTCACCCCGAAAGGCTGGGTGGTCAGGGCACAGAACTTCATCATGATGCTCGGGCCAATGGCAATGACTCGGTCAACCTTCTCCCCACTCTCAAGCAGCTCCTTCAGTGGCCCGGTTACCACCCCTTTGCGACCATACGTGCCATCATCAGTAGTAACTATTAGTCGGTGGCTGACACTGCGTAGCTTATCTTCCCAGAAGAGCAAGTCCTTGCTCCGTGCCCCCAAAATGGAAATAATCTTGTTTCCTTTCTCCTTCAGCACCTTGGCAATAGGCGTTATTGGCGCAGCACCAACCCCTCCCGCCACACAGACTACAGTACCAAATTTGTCAATATGCGATGGTACACCAAGGGGGCCAACAAAATCAGCAATGAAGTCACCGGCTTTCAGCAACGCCAGCCTAAAGGTTGTCGCTCCCACTTCCATAAACACCACGGTAACACTGCCTTCCTTCCCATCCCAGTCAGCAAGCGTCAGAGGAATACGCTCACCCCTTTCATCAATCCTGATGACAACAAACTGCCCCGCCAGCGCTTTTCTGGCAATTGCCGGTGCTTCGAGTTTGAACAGATGAATTTTCGTCCCTAAAGTCTCTCTAGAAATAATCCGAACCATTTGGTGAACTCCACCCCAATTCACTAGGAGCATGAAAAGTGTAGATTTCTTCACAGCGTCCGCATCCATGGCAAATAGCTTCATCCACCTCCGAAGTTCGAATAGCACCATTAAAGAGACTGGCGTCAATGCTTTTATCTGGCATCTTCTCTACGTCAGAATATTTAACATCCATAGCTGTTGACTAGAACACAATGTCGGCAGCCTCAGCTAGCTTCAAAATTTTTTCGCCTATTGCTAGAGGAGCAATTTCGCAACCACCACAACTAGCCGCCCAGTAAAGAGCTACTTTAAGGTTAGCCATGTTTCTCCTTCTCAGAATTTTGCGTAAAAGTACCTAAGGCTCTAACTTTTTCCGTCATATCATCGACTATTGAGACGAAACGGTCGCCTTCGGAAGCCGAAACCCAATCGAGGCGTACTCGATCAGCTTCGATTCCTAGCTGAGGTAGCATCTTTTCCAACAATGCCATACGGCGTAGTGTCTTATAATTTCCCTCAGCATAGTGACAATCACCGGGATGGCAGCCTAAGACCAAAACACCGTCGGCCCCTAGCTGAAAGGCTTGAAAAATAAAGGCTGGCTCTACCCGGCCACTGCACATTACCCTGATAATTCGGACATTGGGAGCGCATTTCATCCTAGCTGTGCCCGCCAGGTCAGCACCCCGGTAAGAGCACCAATTGCAAAGAAAGCCAACAATTTTAGGTTCGAAACTCATACTAATACCCCCTCAATTTCTGCTGTAATTTCTTCTGTGGTGAACTGTTTATGGGTAATTGCTACGCTAGGACAAGCGGCGACACAGGTGCCACAGCCCTTACATAGAACCTCGTTAATTCGGGATACCTTCTCATCCACGATGAAAGAAATAGCACTGTAAGGGCAGAGAAGATTACAGATCCGGCAGCCGGAGCACTTCTCCTCGTCAATAACAGCGGTAGCTGCCTCAAGCTCTACCCTCCCCTTGCTAATCAAGGCTAAAACCCGTGTAGCAGCCGCTGACGCCTGGGCTACGGCATCAGGTATATCTTTAGGACCCTGGCAACAACCAGCGATAAAAACACCCTCGGTCATGGTTGCCACTGGGTCGAGTTTAGGATGTCTTTCCAAGAAGAAGCCATCGGCACTTTGAGTAATAGTCAGCAACTTAGCTACTTCGGCAGCATCTGACCTTGGCTCCAATGCCGTAGCCAAGATTACCATGTCAACCGGGACTCGGATAGTCTTGCACAATAAAGTGTCTTCCCCACAGACTATGAGCTTTCCTTCCTCATCTTCATTGATTGCCCTATCAGTAACCTCAGCTGCCTTTCCTCGGATGAAGTTGACCCCCTCTTCGGAGAGCCGCTTATAGAATTCCTCATACCCCTTGCCGAAACAGCGCATATCTATATACATCTGGTAAACTTCAGCATCTGTTCTTTCCTTTATAAGGTGGGAATACTTGAGCGCATACATGCAACACACTCGGGAACAATACTCATGGTAGTTCTCATCGCGGCTACCTACACAGTGGAGAATAGCCACGCTCTTGGGCTCCGAGCCATCTTTAAGAACTATTTTGCCACTGGTAGGTCCCACAGCATTACATATCCTCTCAAATTCAAGTCCGGTATAAACATTATCGAACTTCCCATAACCATACTGAGTAATAGGAGTGGGGTCGAAGGAATCGTAACCGGTAGTAACAATGATATTGCCCACCTCTACCTCAACAATCTGGTCAACCTGCTCAAAATCAATAGCGCCTAGCTCGCAGAATTTCTCGCAGGCACGGCATTTTCCTTTGAGGAAATAAGCACAATGTTCTGTATCAATGACTGGTATATTTGGCACTGCCTGAGCGAATGGAGTATAGATAGCTTTTCTCTCACCTAAGCCCAAGTCAAACTCGCTATCTGCTTTCCAAGGACATTTAGTTACACATACTCCACAGCCGTTGCACTTATCTTCATCCACATAACGAGCCTTTTTCCGAATCCTTGCTTTGAAACTGCCGACAAAGCCGGAAATTTCCTCTACCTCACTATAAGTCATTAGTTCGATATAAGGATGCATACCTACCGAAGTCATCTTGGGCGTTAGAATACAGGCAGAACAGTCTAAAGTAGGGAAGGTCTTATCGAATTGAATCATATGTCCGCCAATGCTAGGGTCTCTCTCCACCAGATAAACCTTGTGCTCAGAGTCAGCAATTTCTAGGGCAGCCTGGATGCCAGCAATACCACCACCAATAATCAAAGTATTGGGATTAACTGGGACTTCCTTTATCTCCAAGGGCTGGTGATAATAAACGCGCCTTATGGCAGCGCTTACCAAGGCTTTAGCCTTTTCAGTAGCTTCCTTATGGTCTTCAGTAATCCAAGAACAATGTTCTCGAATATTAGCCATCTCAAAAAGGTAAGGATTTACTCCCGCCTCCTGAATAGCGCCGCGGAAGGTTGGCTCGTGCATTAGTGGGGAACAGGAGGCAACCACAACTCGATTAAGGCCAAGTTCCTTAATATCTTCCTTAATCATATTTTGTCCTGGGTCAGAACACATAAATTTGTAATTGCGAGACACTACCACCGCAGGTAAGGTTGTAGCATACTTGGATACTTCTTCTACATCCACTATGTCAGCGATATTCAAACCGCAATGACAGACATAAACACCAATTTTAACTTCTTCCATGTTGGCTCCTCCATTACTATATCGCTTCGGCAACAAGCTCGGAGATATCTTTAACCTGAATGGTCTCTGCCTTGCCCATGGAGAGCACACTATCCCTGTAGTTGAGAACGCAGTAGGGGCAAGCTACGGCTATTATATCGGCGCCTTTCTCCACAGCTTGCTCCACCCTTATGTCAGAGAACCTTTCCCCTTTCGGGGTATCCATCCAGATTCTACCGCCGCCACCGCCACAACAAAGACCATCCTCACGAGCATCAGGGAATTCTATTAATTCCAGGCCGGGAATACTTTGCAGAATTTCTCTTGGCTCATCGTAGATATCATTGTGTCTCCCCAAATAGCAGGGGTCGGAATAGATTACCTTTTTGTTTATCTTTTTGGAAAGCTTCAATTTCCCCTGCTCGATAAGTGAGGCCAGGTATTGGGTGATATGAATTACCTCAAATTTGCCTCCAAGCTCGGGATACTCATTCTTGAAAGTGTGGTAGCAGTGCGGTGAGGAAACTACCACGGTTTTGACACCATTACTGGTAAAGAGATTAATATTGTTTTGAGCCAGACTTTGAAACGTATCTTCATACCCGGCTTTTCTAATTGACTCGCCACAGCATTTTGCTTCAGTGCCTATAAGGCCATAGTCGATCCCAAGCTTATTGAAGATTGTGACAGTAGATCGAGCCACTGTTTTTACATCGGGGTCATAGGACGGAATACAGCAAGGAAAATAAAGTATTTCGGTGCCCGAAGCAAAAGTTTTCACCTTAATGTCTTTAGCCCAGTCATCTCGCTTTTCCGGTGCCTCACCAAGTGGATTACCTACGCCGGCGATGTTCTTGGCTGAAATTCTCAGGGCATCAGGGACAACGCCGATGCCCAGGCTAGCTACAGCTCGGCGTATAGCCCTCATGACGTCTATTATCTCGACACCTCGGGGACAGCGCTGAACACAAGCTCGACAGGTGACGCAAGTCCAGGCATCCTCGCTGCCAAAATCGGTTGCCCCAAGCTGAGCTTCATGCATGATGCGGCGAACGACAAAACTTCGGACCAAGTTCCAGGGACAAATACCGGTGCAAAGACCACACTGGTAGCACAATTTGAGTGGTTCACCACCAGCTTCGAGTATCACATCGGTAGCTTCTTTGTAAGGACTTAGTACTTTCATTTTAACATTTACCTCGACTCTTCAGAATTGGCCACAAAAAAGGTGGCCCACAAAAGCATTGTAGCCACCTTTTTTCTCCGTAACATAAATTGGAGCACGAGAGGGAAGTATAACAAACCCCGGCAAGGAAGGCAAGCTCTTCTGGGACATCACCCCAGTTAGGAGGTTATCGGAGAGCAGACAAGGCTCTCACGTCCCTTAGGGAGGCTTTATTGTTCTATGCCACGGTCAGTTGTTATTGAGCCCAATACTCCGTTGATTAATCGGGGGGAAGAATCGCTTCCGAATTCCTTGGCTAACTCTATAGCCTCATTTATAGCTACCTTGAACGGAGTTTTATCATTAAATAAGATTTCGAAAATAGCCAGGCGCAAAATATTCCTATCAATGATAGACAGCTGTTCTGGGGGAAAGGCTGGGGCAAACTTTTTAATGAGAGCATCAAGCTCAGATTTGTTCTGTAGCACTCCTTTCACAAGCTCCTCACTGAAGCTAAGTGCTTCTTGAGCCAGTGTTTCCCCTGCTCTTAAGCGAGCTAAAGCTTCCTCCACCTTGTGCTTTGTGCAATCAAGCTCATAAAGCGCCTGGAGAGCAGCGATTCTTGCCTGTCGCCTGATGCCAGCCATTAGTTAGTTGGACTCTCTTTACATGCTAGCTGCGCTATATCCTCAGTTCCTGATATATTGAAAGTTTGGAGTTCTGAATTGATTCGCCTGAGTAAACCGCTAAGCACTCTCCCGGGACCTATCTCATAAAAGGTGGTGACCCCACTGTGCATCATATATTCCACCGACCTTTGCCATTGGATGCAATTACGAAGCTGCTTCACTAACTCTTCTTTTATCGAATCAACGTCGGTTAACGGCCGGGCGGTCACATTAGATATTACAGGAATAACTGGTGGTTGAAACCTAACCTTCGAGACGATTTCACTGAATTCAGCTATGACTGGCTCCATTAAGGCAGAATGAAAAGCCCCGCTAACCCTCAAAGGAATAATAGCACGAGCACCTTTTATCTTGGCTAATTTATCAGCTTCAGCCAAAGCTTGGGCGGCACCACTGATTACAATCTGTCCAGGACAGTTTATATTGGAAATTTCGGTTCTACTATGGAAGCTTATATCTTTAACTGTTTCTTCATCAAGCCCTATTACAGCCAGCATGCTCCCGGGATTTTTTAGCCCAGCTTCATACATTAATCTCCCTCTTTCCCTGACAAGCAAAACAGCATCAGTCAAGCCAAGCACACCAGCGACAACCAGAGCAGTATATTCACCCAAACTATGTCCAGCAACAAAAGTGGGAGAGGGAAAATTAGCTATGGTTGCCTCTTCAAGCGCTTTAAGGCAGGCAATGCTGACGACTAGTATCGCTGGCTGGACGTTATGCGTCTTCGTCAATTCCTCCTCTGAACCTTCAAAGCATAAACGGGAGAGGGAAAAGCCTAAAGAAGCATCAGCTCCATCAAAGACTTCCTTGGCTGAAGGATAGCTGTTGTACAGGTCCAGTCCCATACCAGGGCTCTGGGAGCCCTGCCCTGGGAAAACATAAGCTACCTTGGGTAACTCGGCCATGCGAACTATTTCTTGGCGGGTTTGACCTCAATTACTTCTCTATCATTGTACCAGCCACAGCTAGGGCAAACATGGTGAGATAGCTTAGGACTGTGGCAATGTGGGCACACATCCGTGGCAGGCAGAGTTAGTTTAAGGTGGCTGCGCCTTTTCCCCTGGCGCGCTTTAGCAGTTTTTTTCTTAGGTAGCGCCATGTGAATTCGCCTCCTTCATTCCTGGGCAGTCAGGTCGACATAGTGGTTTCATGGGCAAGGTTAACAACATATATTGCCGTATTAGCTCGCTCAGGTCAAGTATGTTTTTATTATTAATGGTGAACCCCTCTGATTGTTCCAGCAAAGATGGTGTTAAATCACCATGCACAGCGGATATCGGAGAAAATTCTTCTTCCGCAGCGAAAGTTATAGGGTATAAGAATGTATCGAGGCAGCGGCTACATATGAGTTTTACCTCAGCAGTTAATTTACACTGAACTAAAACTCCCCGACTGATACGAATCACCTTTGCCTTTCCTTCAACAAAACCTTCAACTTCCTCATCAATTGTCCCACTTATATCATGGCTTTGGCTAGAGCCAGCGGGCTCTTTCAGCAACTGAGCTACATTTATCAAAGCCCTCAGAGGTTCTCTTTCCATCTGTCATAGCCTAGAAATTTAGGTCAAGCACAAAGTATAATAACTATTCATAAGAGGTTCAAGTATTGGAAATAGAAAACGATTATTTTGTCACCTGAGCGGAAATTAGATTCTTCGCGGAGCTTGTCCTGAGCGTTACGAGATCCTTCGCTTTGCTCAGGATGACATGAGGCGAAGGGTTAAGGGTCAGAATGACAGAAGGGAGTGCTAAACAACCTTGGAGATAGAAAAACTGAAGCTAAAGGTAAAAGATAGCGTCGAATTACAAAGGCAGCAACTTATCCAGTTGAGCCTGAATATCCATGATAACCCTGAGTTGGGCTTCGAGGAGGAGAAGGCGTCGGCTTGGCTTACTGGCTATCTTGAAGACAGTGGATTTTATGTAGAACGAGGCATTGCCGGCTTGGCTACAGCCTTTCGAGCGACATATGGCCAGGGGAGCCCGAGAATTGCCTTGCTTGCTGAATATGATGCTTTACCCAAAATGGGACATGGCTGTGGGCATAATATAATAGCTGCTTCGGCACTTGGGGCTGCTGTGGCTAGTAAGTCTATCATTGACCAGTCAGGAGGCAGCGTTGTGGTTCTGGGCACTCCTGGAGAGGAAGTCTTCGGTGGCAAGATAGACATGGTGAAAGCAGGAACCTTCAAAGAAATAGATGTGGCTATGATAGTACATCCCAATATCCGAAACATGGTAGCCATACAGGCGCTTGCCTGTAGCTCCCTGGAGGTGGAATTTTTTGGTCAGCCAGCTCACGCCGCTGCCCAACCCTACCGGGGTATAAATGCCCTTGAAGCTATGATATTAGCTTTCACTTCTATAAATTCATTGCGTCAACACATAAGAGGGGAGGCACGCATCCATGGCATAATCACTGATGGAGGTGAAGCCCCTAACATAGTGCCTGCTCATAGCGCTGCTGTGTTTTTGATACGTGCCCCAGATAATGAGTATCTTGCTGAGTTGAAGGATAAGGTTTTAAACTGTTTTACAGGAGCATCTGTAGCTAGCGGGGCAAGATTAGAATATAGATGGAGAGACAGGACTTATGCTCCGATGAAAAACAATGCGCCTTTAGCCGGGCTATTCAAGCAAAATCTAGAATCGCTGGGACGACATGTCGAAGCCTTCGACCCTCGTTTTGGCTTTGGCAGCACAGATATGGGAAACGTCAGTCAGGTGGTACCAAGCATACATCCTACGATAGCTATAGCTTCGCCTGAGGTATTCATACATACACAGGAGTTTGCCTCCGCAGCCGCCTCTGAAGCAGGACACGAAGGCTTAATGGATGCAGCCAAGGCAATGGCTATGACTGTGGCTGATATCCTCCAGCCAGGAATGCTTGATAGGATTAAGCAGGAATTTTAGAGTGGTTAGGGTAGGCACGCTGTGATTTGTGGGAGGGAGCAGCTATAGGTTAAAGTAATGTCATTGCGAGTGAAACGAAGCAATCCCAAAAGGA
>JAUWYE010000082.1 GCA_030615965.1 Dehalococcoidia bacterium
AACTTTTTTCTGGAAGTGGTGATTACATTATCAAAGTTAACGAATATGCCCTGGGCAGTTTCGGGGCGGAGGTAGATTGTGCTTGCCTCCTCCTCCACAGGACCCATAGAAGTTTTAAACATCAGGTTGAACATGCGAGGCTCGGTCAATTCACCACCACATTTGGGACATCTCTTGCCCTCTATTTCGTTAGCACGCCACCTCAGGTGACAAGATTTACACTCTACCAGGGGGTCACTGAAGCTATCAATGTGGCCGCTAGCTGCCCAGATTCCCGGGTGCATCATGATTGATGTGTCCAGACCTACTACATCATCCCGCTCATGGACTATTGACTTCCACCAGGCGTCTCTAACATTGCGCTTAAGCTCCACCCCCATAGGGCCATAATCCCAGCAGCTAGCTAAACCGCCATATATTTCGCTGCTGGGGAAAATAAGCCCCCTCCGCTTACATAGAGAAACGATTTTATCCATATCCACTTTAGCGGGCATCTTCAGGTCTCCTTTCTCCGATGCATCGGAGCTTAGCTTACCAGCTTTGCTCACAGGCGTCAAAGGGGACGACAGGAAGCTGAGGGTTCAGAATGGCAAAGGAAAAAGGTTCTGGAGGAGAGCGAGCTGCTCCGATGAAATCGGAGTTTACTCACTTTTTTGCCCTGGCAGTTTTCAGAGCAGCGAAGCTCAGGTTATCTTCCTGCACGCTAATAGCTATGGTATCTCCTTCTTTGAACTCGCCCTGCAATATCTTTGTCGACATAGGATTTTCCATATACCTCTGAATAGCCCGGCGTAAGGGGCGAGCTCCGTATACAGGATCGTAGCCTTTCTGAGCTAACCAAACTTTGGCTTCCTCATTGACTTCAAGCTTAATACCACGCTCAGCCAACCTCCGTTCTACCTCATGGATAAGTAGGTCGACGATGCTCTTCAAGTGCTCCTCAGTTAGAGGGTGGAATATAATGACATCATCTATCCTGTTGAGTAGCTCAGGGCGGAAGGTTCGTTTTAAGGCACTTTCTATAGCGCTTCTCATTCTTTGTTCGTCGCCTTCCTCTTTACGGGGAAAACCAATTCCCCCACGTTGGAATTCCTCAGTGCCCAGGTTACTGGTCATGATTACCACTGTGTTTTTGAAGTCCACAGTCCTGCCATGCCCATCGGTAAGCCTGCCGTCTTCCAGCAACTGTAATAGTATGTTGAAGACGTCGGGATGAGCTTTTTCTACTTCGTCGAACAGGATGACTCGGTAGGGACGGCGGCGCACTGCCTCGGTCAATTGGCCTCCCTCTTCATACCCCACGTATCCCGGTGGCGACCCGATAAGACGGGATACGGTATGCTTTTCCATATATTCTGACATGTCCAGTCTTACCATGGTCTCTTCATCGGCGAAAAGAAACTCGGCTAAAGCGCGAGCCAACTCGGTTTTCCCCACGCCGGTAGGGCCGAGGAAAATGAAGCTGCCAATAGGGCGTTTGGGGTCCTTGAGCCCGGCTCGGCCTCGCTTGATGGCCTCGGAGACGGCAGCCACTGCCTCTTCTTGATCCACTATTCTCTGGTGAATCCTTTCCTCCATATGAACCAATTTATCAGTTTCCGTTTCCATCATCCGCGAAACGGGTATGCCCGTCCACTGGGCAACCAGTCCGGCGATATCCTCCTCGTCTACCACACTGTCAATTTTCTTCTCCTGCTGCCATTGCAGTTTGGCCTTATTGTACTCTTGTTCCAAGCGCATCCTTTCCGCCTTCAATTCGGTAGCTTTCTGGTAGTCCCCTTGTTGCGAAGCTGCCTCCTCTTCATCAATCAGGTGTTTCATTTTTCGGTCCAGTGTTTTAACTTCCTCGGGAGCGCTTTCCATATCGATGCGTAGCTTGCTGGCTGCTTCGTCAATCAAGTCAATTGCCTTGTCAGGCAAGAATCTATCGGATATATATCTCTGGCTCAGCTTGGCAGCAGCTATCAGGGCGGAATCCTCGATTTTTATTTTGTGATGTGCTTCATATCTGGGACGAAGTCCTCGGAGCATTTCTATGGTGGCTTCTACGCTAGGTTCATCAAGATAAACAGGGCTGAAACGTCTTTCCAGAGCTTTATCTTTTTCGATACGCTTTCTATACTCGTCGAGTGTAGTAGCCCCGATACATTGAATCTCACCACGAGCCAGTGCTGGCTTCAGCATATTACTGGCGTCGATTGCTCCTTCGGCAGCTCCGGCTCCTACCACGGTGTGAAGCTCATCAATGAACATAATAACTTCGCCGGCCGCCTGTCGAACTTCATCTAGAACTGCCTTCAACCTTTCCTCAAACTCCCCGCGGAATTTGCTTCCCGCCACCAGTGCTCCCATGTCTAAAGCCACCACCTTTTTCCCTTTGAGAGAATCGGGAACATCTTCAGCGGTAATCTTCTGAGCTAATCCCTCAGCAATGGCCGTCTTGCCCACGCCGGCGTCGCCAATAATCACGGGATTGTTCTTGGTGCGCCGCGAGAGTATTTGCGTCACACGTTTGATTTCGTTTTCCCTCCCAATTACAGGGTCGAGTTTGCCCTGACGAGCTAACTCCGTGAGGTCATGCCCGTACTTTTCCAGGGAGCGGTATTTGCTTTCCGCTTGACGGTCGGTAACTCGATGTCCGCCACGAATTTTCTGCAAGGCTTGATAAATCTTTTCCTGATTAACGCCAGATTCAGCTAGAATTGTTGCGGCTTCACCTTTGGTTTCCCCGGCAATAGCAATGAGCAAATGCTCAGTACTGACAAACTCATCCTTGAGCCTGTCAGCCTCCCTGTTGGCACTTTCGAGAAGAGCGGAAATCCGCGGGGTAGCATAAATTTGCGCTGCTTCGTAAGCTATTTTGGGAAAACTCTCAAGCGTTGCTCCTACTCGCTGTTTTACCGCTTCGATATCCACACCTAGCATCTGTAATATGTCCCCAGTTATTCCCTTTTCCTGTTCCAGTAAGGCCAATAGAATATGCTCCACATCCCACTGGTTATGGCGATATCGACGAACTAGCTCCTGTGAGGCCTCTAAAACCTCTTGTGCCTGTTCAGTAAATCTCTCCGGTTTCAACTTTCTACACCTCCTAATTGCCTATTTTGTCACCCCGACCTTGAGTGAAACGAAGGGGAAGGGTCTAGATTCTTCGCTTTGCTCAGAATGACAGGCGAGTTGCTAAACGGCTTCTATAGCTCCTTCCATTCTGCGTCTTCTATTATGTCCTCTATTATGTCTTCTATTTCAGCTTCGGCAACTTTCTTAATTTTTCTCTCCATTTCCTCAAGTTGCTGTTGCATCTCTCTCATCCTTTGCATCAACCTCATCGCCACCTCCACTCCAGCCAAATTAACGCCACAATCGCTCATCAGAGCCTTAATATAGCGCAAGCGGTCAACGTCTTCCTCCGAATAGAGACGTATATTGCCACTTGAACGCTCCGGCTGTACCAGCCCCAGCCTTTCATAATACCGCAATGCGTGAGCTTCTATGCCCACCATCCTGGCGGCTACGCTTATTACATATCTTGATTTGAATTCCCAGTCCATCATCGTGGCACCTCGCCTTATGTGGGTCGCAGAGACCGCAATCTCTCAAATAGTTTTTTTTCCTCCTCGGTCAAATTGGTGGGCAGAACCACTTTTACCTTGGCGAACATATTGCCGTAATTGGCATTACTCAGCACCGGCATGCCCTTCCCTGCCATGCGGAAAACCCTGCCGTTTTGAGTCTCCGGTGGAATTTTAAGAGATAGATTGCCATTCAAAGTGGGCAATCTGACCTCGCCACCCAGCATGACGGTTGCTAAAGGCACTGAGACTTCAGTGTAAAGATCATCTCCTTTGCGCTCAAAGAGCTTATGGGGCAGAACCTTCGCTACGAGATAGAGGTCGCCCTTGTTGCCCCCGGCGCGGCCGGGCCCGCCTTCCCCCGCTATACGAACCCTCGAGCCATCTCTAACTCCCGCTGGAATCTTAACCTCCAGTCGCTTGGGAATTACTTTCCCACCAGCACCATTGCAAATAGTACAGACTCGATTGCCCACTCTGCCCGTGCCGTCACAAGCTGTACAAGGCTCCCCGGTCTGAAGCTGTATAACACGCGTAGAGCCATGGTAAGCCTCTTCAAGGCTTACCTCAATGGTGGACTCTATATCCTGACCACGTCGTGGCCCACGCCTCATCCTGGAGCCTATACCAGAATCGCCGAATAAGCTTGAAAAAATGTTGCCAAAGCCGCTCAGGTCGCCATATTCGAAAGTTGTGCCACCCCTGTCGAAATCCCACCTAACTCTCTCTTGTCCCCCGGATTTAGCAAATTGCTCAGCATATTCCCATTGTTCACCGAACTGGTCATACTTCTTTCGCTTTTCAGGACTAGAGAGGACTTCATAAGCCGCATTTATTTCCTTAAATTTTGCCTCAGCCGATTTGTCGCCAGGGTTGAGGTCAGGGTGGTGTTTGCGAGCCAAACGGCGGTAGGCCTGCTTGATTTCCTTTTCTGAAGCATTCCTACTTACACCTAGAATCTGGTAATAGTCCTTGCCTGCCATCTCTCTTCTCTAATGATTTTGTGTTAATTATAAAATTGTTTAATTTTTTTGTCAACTATTTTCAACAGATTTCGAGAAAACTTGACGCAATTATTTAACTTTCTTATAATATTAACTGCACTGAGCGTGGGGCTTGGTTAAAAATAAAGAGGCGAAACCTTGACCATTAAGGGGGAGACCAAAGCGGAACAGGAAATCAAGAAAGAGGACTACCTATACCAGGAGAGACGCTATGGTGCTTTTTCCCGCAGCGTGGTCCTTCCCGGCGGGCTTAAGCCAGACAAGGCTGAGGCAACGATGGAGGATGGCGTTCCGACTCTCACTATACCCAAAGCTGAAGAGGTAAAGCCCAAAGCAATTAAAGTCAAGGCTAAAGAAAAGAAATGACTATTACAGGGCCCCGCTCTCAGACTTCAGCAAATCGATGAACTGCCTTAAAATCATCGCTGTAGCCCCCCATATGATATGATCTTCATATTCATAGGCATAAGAATCTTGCTTGAAATTGGCTTCGTCCATCAAAAATGACAGGGGAACGAAAAAGGCTCCCTTGACTTCTCTGCCATTAGTTTTCAAAGAGTGAGGATATTGTATGAGGGCAACAAAAGGCGAAATAACATAGTTACTGGTAAGGGCTATGCTATCGTCAAGCTCCCCTAAAATTTCAACATCTTTAGCCTCTAAACCTATCTCTTCTTCAGTCTCTCTGAGAGCAGTTTGAAGTAAGCTGGAATCAGATGGCTCCTGGGTCCCCCCGGGAAAGCAGACCTGCCCTTTGTGAAAGTTTACCTCATCGCTCCTTTCGGTAAATAGGACATGATATTGGCCCTGGTTATAAAAAAGAGGTATAAGCACGGCTGAAGCCTTAAGGTTTTCGCCGGTGATTTTCTGTTTCTTACGATGATGGAGGATTTTTTCAATCTGCTGTTTCACGGCACCATGATTATATCACTTCTTAAGACGTCAATTATTTGCAAGTTCAGTACCTAAAAGTTGTCGCATAAGCATTTAAGAGTTATACTAGAAGATTGTGGCGATAAAACAAGATTATTATGAAGTGCTGGGACTGCCTCGAAACGCTAGTGATGAGGAAATTAAGAGAGCGTTTCGCAAGTTAGCGAAACTGTATCATCCTGACCGCAATAGAGAGCCAGGAGCCGAAGAGAAATTTAAGGAAATCAACGAGGCCTACCAGGTTCTCTCCGACCCTGAGAAAAGGCGTAGATATGATCGCTATGGCCGAGTAGATGTTGCGGAAGGCTTTCCCGATTTTGGCTTTGGTGGGCTGGGAGATATTTTTGAATCCTTCTTCGGTGGTTTTAGCACCCCCTTTGGCCGGACCGCTCAGCGTGTTTCACAGAGAGGGGACAGCTTACAAAGTCACCTCACTCTTTCCTTTAAGGAGGCGGTATTCGGCTGTAGTAAAGAAGTTGAAATACAACGCATTGAGTTCTGCCCTTCATGCCATGGCATTGGCAGCGAACCAGGAACAAATCCTGCGACCTGCCCTGATTGTCGCGGCACAGGGCAAGTGAGGAGAGTTCAGCAAAGCATTTTTGGGCGATTCACTCATATCACCACTTGCTCTCGCTGTGGAGGTAGTGGCACTGTAATAAGCAATCCTTGTTCTCAATGCCAGGGAAGAGGGAGAATAAAGGTGAAGCGCAAGGTAATGGTTAAGATTCCTGCTGGTGTGGATGAGGGATATCGATTACGCTTGGATGGAGAGGGGAGTGCTGGCTTGTATGGAGGCCCCCCCGGCGACCTCTATGTCGCCTTTTCAGTAAAGCCACACAATTTATTCCATAGAGATGGTAGTGACATTCTTTACGAGTTACCCATCAATTTTGCTCAAGCTGCTTTGGGTGGTGAGGTAAGAGTGCCCTCTTTAGATGGAAAGGTAGATTTAAAAATACCGCCAGGAACTCAAAATGGGAAAACCTTTCGCTTCAAAGACAAGGGGATCTCCCACGTTGATGGCAAGGGAAGAGGAGACTTGCTTGTCAAGTTAAGTGTAATAACCCCCCAACATCTGGATAAAAACCAGCGTCATCTTTTTGAAGAATTGGCTAAGGTACTACCCTGGACTGAACCACCTCTAGACATCTAGTCCGGGATCAGGGATGGCTTGCTGCTAGTTCTTTGAAGTCAATCAATGCTCGACTTGGGGGCAAGCCTTCAAAAAGAATCCCATAAATAAGGTTGATGACGGGCGATTTAAGCCCGTGGTTTTTTGCCAACTGGGAGGCTGCCGCAGTGGTGGCGACTCCCTCGGCGACGTGTGGCATAGAGGCAGATATTTCAGATAAGGAGCGACCCTTAGCCAGTTCGTAGCCAACATAATGATTGCGGCTTAGAGTGCTGGAGCAAGTAGCTAT